>NZ_QQPQ01000049.1 GCF_003346715.1 Oceanispirochaeta sp. M1 | reverse complement strand
GAAGAAAAAGGCAACAAATCTTGACTGAAAGTTGCCACTTGATGTAAGAAGAATTAACAGGTTGGATGATGCCTATGAAGTGGCAACTTTCGTCCGGAACAGGTGGCAACTTTCACCGGAATGCGCAGTATTTTCAAGTGTTTCAGAAAAAACAGGATAGGGAGTATTCTTAAACTTCTCAGGATCAATACGTTCGAGACAAAGGTAAATGGGGGTATCAACGTAAAGAATAACTCCTAACAAGCCATGGAAGGCCTCTTTAAGCCTCTGCCCGAGAGGACCTAAACCAGTTGATTCCACCAGGGCATTTTCATGTTCCAGAACCGCCTGCACAAACATTTCCTGAGCATACAGATCTGATTCAATATCACCCTTTCCGTATTTCCTTCGGAAATCATCAATTCTGAGAATGGAGTACTGTGGATACCTGATCTTTAATACATCAAGCAGTGTGGATTTCCCGGAATTTATATTACCGAATATAAAGATTCTCATGCTAAAACAATGTCCTTTTTCATAAGTTTATAAAATAGAAGGAAAGTTATCAGGGAATCAAAGACAATTCCCAGACCAAACAGGATGGCTATACCAGTCAAACTGGGGATGAAGATTCCCTTCAGGTACATTGCATATGCCCCGACATAAAAGATGAGATTCGTTGCCAGTGACTGTATAAGCATAAGGTCTGTTCTGCCGATCCCATAAAAGATACTATCTATAACATTGTTGTAGGCAAATACAATGTAGAAAATGAGAGAGATTAGGGCGATATTGAATATATCAACCGGGTTCTGGACACCCATGACATTCACAAGAAAGCTTTTCCATAAGGGGATGGTCACGATCCAGAGCAGTACGATTATTGTCGTCAGTGACATATACCCCCGGAAGTTTCTATTTATATTATCAGAGTCTTCGGCGCAGTCCCTTTTTATCAATTCACCCAGTGCCAGAACAGGGAGGAGCAACCATCCCCAAATAAAGTTATTTGTGACCCAGAAGGTCCCTTGTTCATTCACTACATTGATCATCCTGAGTATCACAATCATAAAGGCAAGATTCCGGACTAAGGACTCAACACCGGAATATCCTCCGATTCGCAGCCACTCCCGTGTCCAGCTAAATGAGAGGGTACGCTTATTCCCGAGTACCCTATAACCTGACTGAGAGAGGAAGAACAAACAAATTCCGACCAGAATTACATTAGTTAAAAGATTTGAGAAGGCAATGCCATTGACTCCGATATTCAGAGAAAATGGCAATGAGCTGATCAGCAGGGTATCAAAGAAAAGGGAGAGGAACATCTGAGTGGCTAAAAAGATATAAATGTAGCGTTCTTTATTGATCAGAATAAAAACAGGGAGAAGAAAACGAAATAATATTGAAAATACAACGGCCAAAGATTCCCAGCGAATATATGTGACTGTCGCAGAAACAAGATCAGCCTGTTGAGCCATAAATATCACCAGAGGTTTAGCCATCAGAGAGATAAGAATGGAAAGCACACAGTAGAGGCCAAAAGTAATGATAAGACCAGTGCGCAAACGGTTTTCCGTATCTTCCTTGTTTTTGAGGACTTTGCCGAATAAGAAAAAAACAGGCAGCAGAATGGCCTCATTTACAATCTCATACAATAAATTCACCCATGAGAGTTGAGATGCAATATTAACTCCCCAGTCACTGGGTATATTACCCAGAAAGCGAACTCTCACAGCCATATAGATGGCAGGAAACAGACCGGATAATAAAAGGGCCATCAACATTTTATAATTGATCTTCTTCAGTGATATTCCAGTTTCTTGAAACATAGGTTCTCCTTATGGTTTTGCCACCAGCTGCTACCTCACTGATGACAAATCTATTAGCTGATATCAGTCCTCAGATTCGATGTAGTCTTCATTGTTTGGATTGTGGCCATCAGACCAGTCATCCATATCTGCATCGTTGTTGGGATTATTAATATCCGAATAGAGATCCAGTTCTTCCTGAGACATTTCATTAGTATCCATAGTATTCTCCAATAAAACTTGGAGCGCAATAAACGCTACCTGAAAGGGTTAATGACAAATAAACGATCTTGTTATCCAGTACCACAAGCTGGTAGCAGCCATCAGTACCGGGATTCTTATGTTTAAAAGTCATCCAATATATAAAATATCCCTTCAGTAAACTTTTGTCCACTTTTTATTCGGTAATAATTAGATATTTACAGAAAGATGGCAGAGAATTAAATAAGTGTTTCAAACGGCAGTCAACAATGATAGAAATCGATCTGATTAAGGAGTAGATATATGGAAATTCAAGAATTACTGGAAAGTATTCATAATTGCCCATATCTTGCAGATGAAAAACTACACTGTGGTCGGGATAATTTTGCCCATCCACACACTACAGCTGCAAAAGATTCACAAAAGATAATGCTTGTAACGCGTGATCCATCAAATCAGGCGAATAGATTGAAATCAGTACTTGATATTGAGAACAGCTTCTTTTCTGGTAAAATACTCCCAATACTATTCAATGAATATGATATAAACGAATTTGAAACCTTTAGAAAGCGCTTCGAAAAATTGGTTTATTGGACCCATTATCAAAAATGCTTTCCAGGCGTCACAACAAACGGGCATAAACAACCTACAAAAACATGTGCAGATCGGTATCTGACCAAAGAACTTGAACTTATAAATCCAGATCTACTTATATTAGTAGGTTCCCACTCTATTGAATTTTTTACAGGAAATAAACAACTTCAGGCGATTGAACGGAATGGGCATAATAGCATTGAAGTAAAAGGTCAATCTGTAAAAGTAATCAGCTTAACTCATCCATCAAATGCGAACAATAAAGCTAAAAATGATCCCCAATATAAATTTACAGAAACAAAGTCTCTTATTAAGGATAGTGTTAGAGATCTGGAAACTATTTAATATTATCTGACTATCGCCCAGTATCTTGAAAAATGTGCCTGGCGGGCTTAATGCAGAGGAGGCCATACTCAATGATTCCCCCCATATTAGAAATTGTCTTGCTCGCACCCCTCTCATCCCCTACAATAAAACCATGTCAGAAGAGTCCTCCAGGGAATACAAGCAAACATTAGATTACTACAACACTCAGGCAGCAGAAGCATTCCGTTTATATACATCAAAACAGAGTCCCTTCAAGGGCAAGTTTTCCCAATGCTTTCCACCCAGGAGTAAAATCCTCGATATGGGAAGTGGATCAGGGCGGGATGTAAAGAGTCTTTTAGATCAGGACTACGATGCTTATGGAATTGATGCATCCATAGAACTTGTAAAATTGGCAAAACTCAGCTTATTAGATCAATCTGACAGGATACAGGAAGGCTCCCTACCCGATAATCTTCCAGCAGATATCCAGGAGGATGACTGGGATGGCATCCTCTGTTCTGCCGTCTTTCAACATATTCCGGATAATCATCTATTTGATTCTACATTTACAATCCATCGACTCCTCAGGATGGGAGGAAGACTCTTATTAACAATTCCTATTGCTTATCCGGATATAAATAATGATAGAGATCCCAAGGGAAGACTTTTCAGAATACGTCCAGTAGAGGAATATATATTCTTATTCGAAAGGATCGGTTTTGAGCTTATCAGTCAGGAAGAGAGATCTGACAGCTTAAATCGAGATCAATTATCCTGGGGAGAGCTTCTCTTTCAAAAAAAGAACCTGAATGGTATCAGAGCCATTGATAAAATTGAATCATTCATCCGGGAAGACGCCAAAGTCTCCAGCTACAAGTTTGCCCTCCTCCGGGCCCTGGGAGAAACGGCATCAACCTCCGCCCGCATGGCCTCTTGGCAGAGTGATGGAACGGTCCACATTCCAATAGAACCGATTATTCACAAATGGATAGAATACTACTGGCCTCTCCTACTCACTGATGATGGAAAACGAATCTATCAGGGGCAGAAAATAGAGGGTAAAAAGGATATCACTTTCCGGACTGAACTCGAATCTTTAATCCAATACTGGGAAGAAAAAGGGGACGGCTGGCGGAAATTCAAAGGGTCTTTAGAAAGAGAGAGCTTTACAGAAATCGAACAGAGACTCTATCAGGAAACTGTTAAAAAAATCCGGACAGCACTGCTTAACGGACCGGTCAAATATATGGGTAATATAAAGACGGGTCCTGTCTTTGAAAATCATAAGAAAGAAATTGGTCTGCCCGCGGATCTATGGTCTGAGTTCTCCATGATGGGCCGGTGGTTTGAAGATTCCCTGATGCTGCGCTGGGCTGAGTTCTGTGCCAATATATCCAACCAGCCCGAAGGAGTCAATTCTTCTCTCATCCTCAGCAGAATGCTTTCAATGAATGAAACAGCCCGGAATGTATCCCTTTCTAAAAGCATATATGACAGATTAGAACAAAAGACAGAACTTCACTGCGTATGGTCGGATACCAGACTTTCTTCCTACGACCTGGATCATGCCATTCCCTACAGCCTGTGGCGAAACAATGCTCTCTGGAATCTCTTTCCGGCTGACAAAAAAGTGAACAACAGCAAAAGGGATAAACTACCCGAAAGACTTTTTCTGAAAAGCCGGGAATCCCGCATAAGAGGATACTGGGATATGTGCTATGAGACAGAACCCCTTCTCTTTGAAAAAGAGTTGAAATCCCTTACGGGGAACTCAAACTTCAGTAAAAAAATCAGTCTGGATATCTTCAGGCAGTTTTGTGAACAGGTAGAGGTTTTGGCTTTACAGAATGTTGTGGAGAGGTGGCAGACTTAAAAAACTTATCCTACAGCCATCTTAGCAGCACTTTGCCACAAGACAGGTGGAATTGCCTTTTCCAGCTGCCAGTTAATAGACATGGGCCTCTCCCCTTTATGGGAAATATAGTTCACTTTTCCAAGAAGCCAGTAAGTGTCGGTAAGTCCAAAACTGTCTTTTTTGGTTTCCCTTGCAAAAAGCAGCATATCCCATCCTATTTTTTGATGATTGATGTATCTTTGACCTGTTTCTGAAGACTCTCGAGTCGCATTCTGACTCTGCCAGTGAAACAATGTTTCACTCACTGCATAATCTTCATATTGGATACTAGGAGAAAAATCCTTCTCAGATTTATTCAAGGTGACCATCATAAGGGAACAACTGCAACGACTTAAGTGCAATGTCCCTTCTCTCCAAGAATACATCTTTTCGGGTGTATGCTGTCCTGCTAAAGCAAGTAACTGATCCCGAGTATAGTGAGCATGAACAAACAATCCAGGTATTTTAGTTTCCAGAATTGGTTCGACAATATGATCGACCCGCTCTTTCATTGCCAGAACCAATTCAGAAAGTTCATTCTTAAAGAGCTTATACTTATTCAGGGCCGCAATAGCATCGCTGGTCGTTGAGAAGCCGGTTTTATTTAAGGGTTTCTTCCATATATCAAAATAGAACACCAGAAGATATACAGATACATTCTTGATACCATCAACATTAAAATCATTGATGATAAGATCTTGAATGAAGTTTAAATACTCAATCGAATCCACATGAACAAGACTACGAAGTGATCGCAACAGGATTAATTCTTCAGGGCTCACAACATCATCTACTTTTCCCTTTGGAACCTTTAAGATTTCCCAACTGTTTCTATTTGCATAAAGGATTCTCATATCTAATTTATGGTATGAGATGAAGTTGTGAATCGTTAAATCCTGACCCGTGGAATTGTAAAACAGACTGATTTCATTACGTAATCGTTTGGCATTGAATACGGATTTCTTTATGTTCTCTAGTATAAATTCTTCAGCCTGTTCTTCCATACGAATGGTACAGCCAGAAGGAAGATGTGGAAAACCTTTCTCAATTTCATCTTCAATTCTATGACTTGTCTTTCCAATAAGGGCTCGAAACTTCTCAGAAAAATTATACTGCTCATGAACCTGGCTCACAAAGTCTAATACAGTAAGACACTCTTTATTATCTGAAAGTCGTAGTCCTCGCCCCAACTGTTGCAGATAGACAGTAAGGCTTTCGGTAGGTCTCAAAAATAATACAGTATCAATTTCGGGAATATCTATTCCTTCATTGAATATATCCACAACGCAGAGATAATTGATCTCCCCATTTCGTAATTTTCTCTGATAATCCTTTCTTTCATTATCATTGTCATTACTGGTGAGAGAAACTGCTTTTAATCCAACTTTTCTCAGCTCCTTCGCCATAAAGTCTGCATGGGATTTTGTAACACAGAAACATAAGGCTTTTACAGAACCTGGATCATTAAGATAGTACTTGAGAGCATCAAGGATTCTATAGACTCTAGCTTTTACGGATAGAGTATTCCCTAACTCTTCCTGCTTATATGCCCCCCGAACCCAGGGAACAGAGCGTAAATCTACTGATTCATCAGATATACAAAAATATTGAAAAGGAGATAGCAATTTCAATTTCATAGCATCTGGTAATCGAATCTCTGCAGCAATCTTATTGCAAAAATCGGGCAATAGACTATTACCATCCATCCTCTCAGGAGTCGCGGTTAGCCCCAGTAATACCTTAGGTTTGTATTTCTCAATGAGGACTCGATAGGTATCCGCCTTTGAGTGATGGGCTTCATCTATGATAATAAAATCAAAGAAGTCTGAACCTATACGATCTTGAAAGAACTTTTTTTGTGAATTAAAGGTCTGGATAGACATAAAAAGATGTTCAAGATTCCCGTTGCCCGGTTTATGCTTCCCAACCCATAAGCGTCCAAAGTCATGATACTCTGCGCCAAGAACTGAACGAAAGATCCCTCTGGCTTGTAATAGTATTTCTTCTCTATGGGCTATGAATAGAAGGGATGCTTTTTCTTTTTGCGATTGAAAAAGCCGTTTAAAATCGAAGGCGGAAATAACAGTCTTACCAGTACCTGTTGCAGAGACAACCAGATTTCGAAAATAACCGTGATCGATACGCTCCACATGGAGTTTTTCTAAAACTTCCTTTTGAAATGGGAAAGGTGATATTTGAATATACGACTGTAGCTCTTCTTCCCTTTTTGAATGTTTCTCTCGTTCCAATGCCTTTGAAAATCGCTCTATACCACCAATTTCAAAATCCTCAAAATCAGTACTATTCCAATAGTGTTCAAAGGTAGCTTTCGCTTTTTCGATAATATGCGGATTTTCCTGGCTCGTTACACGAAGATTCCATTCAAGTCCCTTGGTTAGAGCCGAACGTGAGATATTAGATGATCCAATATACGCAGTATCCAATCCGTTATTTCTTTCAAAGATATATGATTTAGCATGCAGACGCTCATGAGAGGTATTGTAGGAAATACGTATTTTTGTGTTAGGTAGTTCAGATAGAAACTCCAGAGCTCTTGCTTCTGTAGCCCCCATATAAGTGGTAGTCAGAACTCTTACTTCAACCCCATCATTCTGTGTAATCTCCCTAAGAATCTTTTCAAACAGTACTAAACCGGACCATCTGATAAAAGAAACTAGCAAATAGATTCTATTGGATGAAAGCATATCCTTTTCAATCTCTGTATCAATGGAGATATCAGCATTGCTTCCAGTAAACAAAGTACTAACAGATAAACCGGACTGAGGGATTTTCCGCTTTAACTCATGCCCAAGCTGTTTATCAGTTTTACCAATTTTACCTAAAATACCAGTAAGGATTGCATTCTCATGTATCTGAAGGTCATCAATATTTTCTAATGATATTTGTGAATCAATAAACTGTAATAGTTCATTACAGAAACCAATTTGACTCTGAATATCCTTACTGTTCTTATGCCTCTCTTTCAAAGCATATTGAAAGATCTTTTTGATATGTAGGGACAAAAGCAATACAGCCTCTTCACTTTCTAGAGTTCTTGTTTCAAAGCGATACTGTTTATGATCGAGAGATTCCAGTTTACTGGATATTGACTGAGTTATGAGTGTTTCGTAAATTCCCTCTGTAAGCATTAACTATCCTTAAGATTCTATTATTCAGAATTTATTTTACCCATTAAATCATCACTCCAATTTGATTAGAGAACCGGAAGCAGGCGTGAATAATGCCTTCAAAACAGAAAAGCATGATTTATGAAATTCGTTAATACCATTTCAATTTTTTATTATATAGTTCTGTATTAATATACAGTACTATTTGTATCAATTAATCCTGATTGTATAAAATTTGCTAAGGGAAATGGATCTTCATCATTCTTCTTTGAAAAATTATTTGCCAAATTTATCAGATCACTTGCTGTTAATAGAGCAATTTGAACATCATTTTTTATTTGATACATTCTTGCTTCTTTTACCGATTCTTCTGTAAATGAAGGGCCGATGACCAAGAAAGTTGCAACTGGTTTTGATGATGATGTTATGTATCTGTCAAATTGTTTTATATGATCTTTAAGGTTTACACTTGTTTCTTTTGATTTATTATCCCACAGAATCAATTTGTCCTTATATGATAAAATTCCATCAGGATGTTCAGTTCCTGTCAATTGTAAGGGTCTATGACCTAGCTTTTGTTCGAAAATATAATATGTACCTTGTTCAAAATAGTGTTCACATTCTAAATCTTTTTTAATCACATTTTGCTTTCTTAATTCAGTCAAATTTCTCGAAGCTAATTCACAGAAATACTCATAATATTTCACTCTCGGATCTTCCAAATTATCAGAGATAGGGCTGTCTTTAATTTGATCATAATAATCTACAATTCTTGAAATCAATTCACTTTTTTGTCCTGAAGAAACAAGGGATAATTCTTTACACCATTTCGATAAATCTGAAGAGTCCAAACCATCTCTTGGACTATACCCACCCAGAAGAATAGATGGCCGTATATGATTTACAATAGTTTCCTGGAGGTCTTCCATATTTGCATATTTATCAAGATATACACCTGCTTGTTCAATTGTTTTATGATAGAAATTTTTGTTTCTAATAGATTTATATTGGACTAATTCAAAATAGCCATGATACTTAATTTCTATTCCCCATATAACTCTAAGTGTTTTGCCAATTTCCTCAGGTATAACATCATAATCAATTTTATCATTAGATCTAAAACTTAATAATAACCCTTCAGATTGTAATTCTTGTCTACATTTCTTTATTTCATCTCTCAAATGAATTTCATTCTTTTTCTTTGGGAAATAAGCAAGCTGTGCCTCAAGAATCTGATATTCTTTTTCAGTAATGTTCAACTTATTTTTTAGCTTTTCTATTAGATTTTTTTCATCGGGTGAGATATCATCATTTCTTTCCCAGGCCGCTTCTAGAATAAACTTGAATAAATCAATATTATTATTCTTTTCTTTACTTTTATATTCAATCTCCTCATTTGACAACTTAACAATTTCTTGCTCATAGTCAATAACTGCTTGATCAGTCTCTTGTTGAGGGAGCATAAAATCATCTTTATTTAACAAAATTGTTTTTAGTATTATTTGATGCAATATCCGTATATTTCTATCTGGGTGAAAGATTAAGTCTGTTAATGTTTTTCTTACATTTTCTTCATTATAATATTGGGGTGCTGTTTTAATAATGGCTCCAGAGAGCTGATCATCATTCAAATTTCGGTAATCAATTACATAAGGACTAGCTATTCTTTTTTTATCTTGTTGTGTTGGAAAATTATCCACTATTTCTGTAAATTTCATATTTTCTCCTTAATAACTTACTTAATACCAAATTAAATAGAATACCGAAAACTAATATAAATTAGGACAGTAAAGTAGAAAATCAGGATTCATGAAAGCTGGTAATACTACTTTATTTTTTTAGTTAAAACATAGACTTATCACGAAGATGATTTTTTTCACTTATTTCAAAAAACTCTGTAAATAATCTAGTTACCATTTCTGAAGCCTCATTAAGATTTGAAAATATCCAATAGTAAAGCATATTTTTATCATCTATTTTGTAAATATTATACTCAGAGGTCAAAATCCAATTGATTATATTTCCTTGGATAGAATTTACATTTTTTATGGAAATAATATAACTATTATGATCATAATTTACATCAACACTACTTTTCAATTCATCATATGTAAATTCACAAGGGAAATCATTCTGCTTTTGTGCAATTTTTAATCTTTCATGAATAATTGGTAAAATATTTTTATTATTATATATGTTTTCAAAATGTAATTTTAATGTATCATACTCAGTTTTCAATTGATCCATATATGATCTATATTTTTGCTGTAATTCGTTATCAAGAATCTCTTCATTGTCTAATCTTTTATAAACTGTATTCCAGTAATCAATTTCATCTCTCTTTTTCTTTATCAAAGAAAAAAATGTTGTCTTAGTTTTACTTCCTTCAAATAATGCAATATGATCTTCTCGAATTCTTTTATTTGTATCTGAAATATACAGCTCGGTAATAATATATGCTCTTAACCATTTATTTAATTGTCTATATAAAATTTCATCATTAATTGTATTCCCAGTTAATATATTTTTAATAACTATTCCTATTAAGTTTGGTCTATATCCTTCTGCAATTGAAATTGGCTTTAATGATATAAGATTTAATAATTTTTCTTTTAATTTATTGGGCTCCAATGATAGGTTAAATAATTCGGTAATTTCTTCTTGACTCCAGATTTCCATATCAAATTCAGATGCAAGATCTCTATCTGTCTGTTTTATGACCAATCCTGCAATTGCTAAAATGATTTTATTGGCTCCAATCAAATTATTTTTACTATTCCATTGGTGTATTAAATTTCTTATTATCATTGTACTATTCTGATAATTTTTGCATTCTATTATTACTAATCTATCACCAATTTCAGCTTTAATATCTATTTCATAGCCGCTAATTATTGAGTTATTTTCTGTTTTAATGTTGGCGATATTTAGTATATATTCAATGGCAGATTCCAATGAGTTCCCAGCTTCTTTTGTTGTAATTTCTTCCATGTATTTTCCTTTTCTCGATTTAGCGCCAAAATCAACTGCAACTTTGTCCCGAAGGGTTGGTGCGAGTTTTTGAGTTCCAAAAACCGTGACAAAAAAGTTGACTGTTGCATTTGATTGTTATATAGAAGATCAATAATCTCCTCTATCTTCATTTGGTTCAAAATCAACATCAACATAGTCTTCTGGGCTTACAGTTTCAATTTCCCATTCCTCATTTTTTAACATCTCAAAATATATTGTTATATCAATCTCTTTTACTGTTTCATAGTTAATTTTTTCAAAATAATATGCTACCTTGTCTTCAGAATCATAATGCCAGCTGTCGGGGTCTGTTGATTCAACATTGAAGTTAATTTTATATTTCCCAACAAGACTAAAATATACATATTCATCTTCTATATCCAGAATTTTTATATTCTTAATACCATCAATACTAATAAGACTGCGTTCTTCTATCTCTGGATCATGAAATCCATTTGCTTGGAAGCTAATATCATCAAATATTTTTTCAAGTTCACTTGTAAATTCTTCCTTATTTATCATCTGCAATAAATCTTCATAAAAATCACTTTCTTTACTAAAATGATCAAGCAAATCTGATATATTGCAAAATATAGTTACCTTATCAATAATATCAAATCCTTTTATTAAATCAGATATATCTTTATCATTAGAAACAATTATTACTTCATCATCATCTTGAATATCTTCTTTAATCATCAAAACAGAAAATGCATCAGGAAACTCATGCTTTTTTAACTCTTTATTAAATGGTGGTGATTCTTTGAAATATAAGTTTAGTAAAGTATCGATTTCAATAGTATTATTTGTTACTATAGTTAAAAAATCTTTCTTAAAAATATCGTAGGATTCAATTATATCTTTTTCTAGTTCTTCAATTTTTTCCTCTGACAATAAATTTTTTGTCTTTTCACAAGAATTTAAGATGTAAAAGTCAGATTTGTTTTTCCTAACAATACTTTTTAGACTTTTAATTTTCTTCTTAATTCTAATATTATTCTCTTCATCTACTACAGATGAAATTCTCATATCAATTACATCTATTGTTGATAACTGTTTTAAAATATCAATTTTCTTTGATGCAAAATTATATGATAGTGATTGAAAAAATTCTGTATCGAAATATATTTTTTTCATACGTTTCCTTTTTCTATTTTTTCATCTAAGTCATTTCTAGATTGTGCGTCAAGAACGATTTTCAATATATTAAGTTTTCCTGAATCACTAAAACCCATTTCTTTTCTTAACTCTTTTAAAAAAATATTCCCTTCGATTAACATTTTCAAACTATCATCTCTATTCTGAATTAGAGATTTATCATACATAAAATACGAACTGATAAGTTTTTCGCTTCCCCAATTCATTAATCCCCTTTTGAACATTAGTATTTCGTTTTCAGAATTTTTTAATAATTTTTGCTTTTGAGAATTACTTTGTTCTTTTGTTGTTTTTAACATTTCAAAATAAGCATTATAAAAATGTTCAAATACTTTTTGTTTTTCTTTTAAAACAATGAGCTCTAATTCTCGTTCTTTTGCTTTTGTATGATTTAGTGAAACAGTAGCTACAGATGTAAGAGCTGTAAGTATGGCACCTACTATCCCAAATACCATTATTTTACTTTCTTTATCATTTATAAAAAATATTGCCCATACTATTAGAGATAAAACTAATAAAATCATAATGATTGCTAAAAAAGTCTGTAAATATTTATTCATAATTTTCCTTTTCTATATAACTTCCAATTTATGCTGTAATTGTTTCATTAAATTTCCCTATGAATTATGATTAATTGCATAAAGACTTGTATTAAATGATTTCTCATTATTTAATTTTAATATTATCCCGTGTTCACACATGTAATTAATATTTCTTTTAATTACAACCTCATACACATTCTCATAATTTCCTAATATTTCTGATCCTAATAATTCATCATTGATTGATCTAAATAGATTTAATAACTCATCATAATTATTCTTATGGATTTCACGGCTAATTTTAATTAGTTTCTTATTGAATTCTGTATCAATGGATCTATGCTCTTCTTCAGTTACCCATATTAGATTCTCAAGTCTATTATCTAATGCGTTATTATTAATATGATGAATTTGATACTTTTCTCTTTCATTTATTGGATCAAAAGTTTCCTTCACTAAATTATATATATAATGATCACCAATATCTTTGTGGTAAATTTTAGTACAATGTAAAAATGTTCCTACAACATATTGTTCTAATATCTCATTTTTGTATTTCACTCGACCTAAGTTACTAACACTGATCTCTTTTGTACCATTTTTTCTAACAATTAATTTACTTTTGAATATTTCACCTGGTAATAATGAATTTTCTATATTTTTATAAACACTTAAGTTATTAACTTCTAATGGTTTGTAATGGGGATAATTAATATTTGGTTCTTCTAATTTACCTCTTATCAATGTTAGTTCATCTTCAGATAATTTATGATATCCATTCATTATTATTTCCTTCATTTTTTATCAGCATAACTTAATCATTACACTGACTCAGTATAATGATCTAACGTTAAATTGATTCAATACTTAGCGATCCAATTACCCCTAATCCCCCCGCGTCAAGGATCGAAAGGGCAGCTCCGCTGGTCTTTCCGAAGGAAAGACGGAACCCCTGCAGAGCCTGCCCCTGGCGAGCCAGGGAGACGCCCAAAATCTTCTCCCCAAACAAAGACAACTTCTCCTACTCCTGATACATCTCCCCCAACTCCCCCACTGTCTTCCTGATCTTCTCTATAAGCTCCGGGGGGGTTATAACATGGACATCACTCCCCCATCCCATCACCCACTGCCCTATGCTCTCCAGCTGCCCCGAGGGGAAGGAAAGGATGAGGGAACCGTCCTCCAGTTCTTCTGTTTTCTGCTCCCTGTGCCATCTCTTCTCCCGGATGATACAGGCCGCATGGGGTGAGAATTTCAGTGTGAAGTCATACTTCTCTTTACGGCTGTAGATGCCCCACTCGGGATCTATATAATCATCCAGCTTGAAGTCCCCGGGTATGGTGAAGGACTCTTTCATCTTTGAAGGCTTTTTCATCCGGCTTAAGGCATAGGTGCGGATCTGAGAGGTAGTTGGTGAGTTGGCAATAATGTACCAGCTACCCCTGTAGGCAGTCAGATAGTAGGGTTCCAGAACCTTCTCTTCACTGCTTTTGTTATCCGGCTTGCGATACTGCACCCTCACCTGCCGGTTCGCCCTGACGCACTCCATCAGAGTGGACCACACATCGGGGGCCAGAAGGGTCTGCTGCTCAGTGATCACGCTGACCCTGTTATTAATCCTGGATAGGTCCACCTTCACTGCATCGGGAAGGTAGGCAGTGAGACGGTTAAAGGATTCTCTGAGTTGATCGAACTCCCCTACTGCGTTGAAATGATTAAGGATCTCACTGGAGAGAGTCAGGGCCAGGGCCTCTCCCTCGGAAAGGCTTACAGCAGGGAGAAAATAATTCTTGTTTGTGTAGATGTACTGATCATTGAAACGGTTATATTCCAGAGGTGCAAGAAGACTGTCTCTCATATAGGAGAAGTCCCGTTCTACTGACTTTTCGGAGACTTCAAAACGCTCCACCATTTCCTGCTTGGTGCAGCTTCCTCTGTCACGAATAATGCGGTCTATTTCAAGTATACGTTCCAGTTGATGCTTACCCATGCGAGTGGTCACTCTCCCAGTTCTCCTATCAATATATCAGCAATTGTTTGGATCATCATTCACTTTCTTATAAATAAACAATAATTTAATTATTACTAGTTTTGGAACCTTTATTATGAACTCAGTTTGCCTCATCCTCTGTTTCCAGGCACGGGTAAATTTTTGAATCTGTGTGTGTTTTCTTAGGGGGTTTACATAAGAAGTTAATAAAAGCTTCTGATTCTGCTCTTTCCCTTTTACTAAGGGATGGCCTTTGCAGAATTCCCCACAGACGGCATCGGATTCTGTAAAAATTAAAGACTAAGTTATTTTTACTGTCCAGAGCCTTTAAGAGGTCATCCATCTGTCTGCTGGTTAAAATGATCATAGGATCTTAGATCCTCGCCTTTTCACGGGCATAAAGCTCTTCCATATAGCTGTCTACGCTCTCCAGAATACGGTTGTTTGTCTTTTCCCAGACCTGCCGGATATTGGAGTAGATGGTCTTTTTGATATCATCTTCCATGTCTGAGGCATTCACTTCTCTGATTTTAGAGGTGAGCATCTCTCCTGAGCGGATCAGGGTGGCGGCTATTTCATCGGAGTGGGAGAGCCCCAGGCTCTTCATCAGATCAAGCTGCTGTCCCTCTAATACCATGATGGCTTTCTGGGCCTCCAGGGCGATGGCCTTGGACTCCACATCCTTGCGGGCCATCAGGTAGTTTTCATAGGAATCCAGGTGATGGCTGATCTCCTGCTGTTTGGCAATAAGGGCCGTACGGACTAGCTGTTTTTTCTGCTTATACTTATCCACGAAGTTCAGGGACTGATCCCTCTCTATCTGGCTGAGCTCCTTACCAAGGTCCTTGCTGTTAGTTATATCCTTTGGTGTGTACCGGGCTAGAGCCTCCGAGTCACTGTTGGCTTTATTTCCTGTCCATGTACTCATATTTATTCCTCCGTACTCTTTGTATGATAAGAATTTAAGTCTGGTGGGGGACATAGTTTGAGGATGTGGTGGATGCTTATTGGATTTCTGATTTTTTTAATGGAATTCCCCTTAACAGCTGTCACCCTGTTTCTTTCTTTTGCCTGTTTATTCATCAATGCAGGCGCCTTAATAAATGATTCATCCTTTTTTGTCTGGATGATTTCTCTGGATCTGAAGAGAGGATCAGATTCTGCATCTCCAGAAAGAGATGGAAGCTGAGAGCCTGGTAGCGAACCGTATTCCCCATGTTCCGGCTGCTCCTCTGGTTGTCTCTCTGCTCCTTTTTATGACTGTGCAGGACTTTTTTAAGTGAAGACGGAAAGAGGCTGCGGATTTTCCTTTTTCGGGGTATTTTCCCGGGTCCTGCGGGATGATTCAGGGCAAGACCCTCCGTAAAGGCTTTGAACACAAATTGAATGCGGTAGAGCTTGTCCCTGGTCAGCTCATCTGCTGCCCCGATGCCGGCGGCTCTCTGCAAACTCATGCAGATCCAGGGCAGAGACTCTATGGTGCTGAGTGTTTTAAGCTCTCTTGCTGTGGGTTTAAGATTATAAAGGGAGAAAAGAGTGGAGCGGAGAACAGCTGCCTGAAGCCTCCGGATTCTGCCTGATTCGAGCCTCCGGGGGGGCTTATTGATTAAGGAATGGTTTATATAGATCCTTCGGGGTGTCTCTCCCTCTTCCATACTTTTTGATTGATCAAAAGGGAGAAGGAGCCTGAGGGGCTGTGATTTGTACTCCTTTTTTATACTGCTCAAGGCCTGGGCCAGAGCCTCTTTCTCCGGGCGGAGCAGGAGGGCCGTGAGGCAGAGCTCAGTAATGATGAGAAGGGCCAGGCGGATGTTCAGCTGCAGGGCATTCAATGAGAACCTCATATCTATTAATCCTCCTGAACCACGACAATGCCCAGGGATTTAAGCACCGCGGCGCTCTGCTGATATAGAGAGTAGCGCTCTGTCTGATTGAGGATGCGCATCCTCAGGTAGCAGTTCTCGTCTCCGGCAGTATCGAACTCTTCTTTATAGCGGCTGCGGAGCATCTGTCGGAGGGTATTAAAGGCGGCCTGCTGAGAGCCCTCTGATTCCCCGCTGCTGATCACAAGACTTTGATCTTTACCCTTATAGGAGCTGATCCGGATCAGCCGGGGGCTCTCTATGATGATCTCTCCTATGACCGGGGGGATGGGGGAATCAGGACGCTTCCAGCAGGGGACCACACCGTTTTCAAGCTCATCCAGCCGGGCTTTGACGATTAAATAATTTGCGCTGAGGGATGCGTGATTTTCTTTTAAGGCGGAGTGTTCACTCTCCATAGATTTGTACTCTTTGTACCCCAGGGTCAGGGCTCCTGCGGCCAGAAAAAAGAGTATCCACACAAACTCGGCCAGGCTGAAATAGAGGGCGCTCCCTCCCCTGCTTCTCATACGGGGACCTTCTCCATCTTTTGATCCAGGATACCGATCATCGAATCGATCACCCCGTCCAGCTCCCGGGTATCCCGGCTTAGAATCTGCATGCTGTCGCTCAGGGGTTCCAGATCCAGGGAGGATGCCTCCTTATTGAGGCGGCTCATCTCACGGCTTAAAGTGGAGACTGTGCTGCTCATATCCTCAATAGTTTTAAGACTCTCCCCGCTCCCCCGGGTAAAATGACTGATGCTCTCATCCAGAGCCTCCCCCTGCCGGGTCAGATGTGTACAAAACGAATCGGTGACCGAGCTGAATCTGTCCAGGGCCTGCAGGTAGCGCTCCTCCTTATCCCCGAATATCTGCAGATTATTCTGCCTCTCTGTGAGGAAGTCCTGAATGGATGTGAGGGTCTGAGCCGAATCCCGGCTTAAGGAGGCTGCAATTTCCGCAAGACGCGCCGTTGCGTCGGCCATGTCGTCCTCATTCTCAGGGTGGTTTTTCATATAGGCGGCCCGGCTCATATTCCGTAATAGGACCCCGGCAATAGAGGTGCTGACAGAGACTCCCACAAGGCCGAATATTCTTGTGCTGATATCCTCTCCCAGGCTGTCATTTAACTTGATAAAAAGGGTCACCAGGGCCATGAGGGTGTAGAGGAATCCCAGGAAGTAGATGGAGTCGCTGTAGTACTCGGCCTGTCCCGTGGGACATTTTGTCAGTCCCAACTGTAAGAAAAAGGCATAGAGAACGACCAGAACCGTAGGCATCAGCATCTGCTGAGTGCTCATACTCCCTTCCTGAGTAAAAATCAGATATCCCCCGGCTGCGGCAAACAGGGGGAGGAGGAAATTCATTAATCCCTGGGTATTTTTATTCATTTTAATTCTCCTATTTTTAGTAAAAAAGATGATTCGTATCGGAGTTCGGGATCATTTCCACAGCTGTAACTGCCAATCTGCCAGTCCAGGCTGAGCCAGTAATGCCCACTACTATCCATATAGACCCTGCGGATAAACATTCCAGGGTAGAAATCCTGTAGTTTTGTCATGGTAAGTTCCCAGTTGGATTTACTGCCGATAAAGACCTCCGCCCAGGCATGGTACCCACTGCTGCAGCTGCCATGGACGATCCGGGTCCGCCCTCCCACCGCCTCTATCAGGCTGGCCATGAGGATGGCGAAATCGTCACAGTCCCCGGCAATTCCCAGGGCCAGGGTCCTGTCTGCGGGGGAGTAGTAGTCGTTGTCTACAAAAAGCGGATCATTGACATACTTCCACTGATTGGAGACATAACGGTGGATGGTGATGAGCTGTGCCAGACCTTCCGGGCCGGGCTGACCGAGCACCCCACCACTGCTGTAGGGACCTGGAAATTCCGATGCCAGAGAAACGGCAAAGTCCCTGACACAGGGTTTTGCGGGGCGGACGGCCTCTTTGTAGCTGCTGACCCTGTTTTCGGGGGTATCGGCTCCGGGGCAGAGGCTTATGGGACCCACCTTATTTTTGAGTGATTCGATCTCATCCCGATAGGCCAGATTCTCTTCCTTCATGGCCTCAAACTGACCCATCTGCAGCTCCAACTGCCCGATCTTTTCCTGAAGGGCGGCAATCAAGACCTGCCTGTCTTCACTCTCCAGATCCTCATCCAGGAGGATGTCTTCCAGATAATCCTGAATCTCCTCATCATCCCGGAACTGCTCGGGAACTGCCGAGAGAATCAGAGCCATGCTGTCTTCCCAGGAGAGGTCGGGCTGCCCATCCAGAGCCGTGCTTTCCAGGCGGATCAGAATAAATACGAAGACTGGGAGGATGCAGAAAAAAAGTATTAAAAAACGCTTCAGGCTCAGCGTGGCCTGCAGGCTTACCACCCGGCTGAGAGCCAGCAGGGCCAGGGCGGCCATATACCAACGCCCGGGGTAGCGGAGCCATGATTCGGGCAGCTGCGGGAAGGCGCCTAGTGAAAGCAGCATAAAAACGCCCCCTGTCATCCAGCACAGGAAAAAAGGAAGCCTTTTAAAGCCGGGGCAACTCCACAGGTAAAAACTTAAGAGAATCAGCCCGGCAAGAGGTATTAAGGACGGAGCGATCCCGGCGGGCAGAGGGAGTGTACGCTCCGGGATGAAATTCCATCCGCCAAGGGCCAGGAGAAGGATTCCGGCGCTCAGACTGAATAATACGATTCTCTTCAAAATGACTCCTATGGGGGCTGATACTTGAGAAATTAGCCCTGTACAGGGACATCAAATGAGGATGAAATAGTCTTGCTGGAGATTTGATACTTATTTGAGGGGGTTGTACTTAACGGTTGTGGAGACTTTCCCTGAAGCAGGGACAGGAACGGTCGGCCTGGATAAAATCTAATGAGAGCCAGCGGAAGAGGGCTGGAGGATCATTATAACGAATAGTTGATTATTTCATTTTTCTTTGAAGCGGTAGATTCTTTCTGCTTGTACAGCTTATATCCGGGTAGTAGAATGAAAGGAGAAGAGGATGGGAGAAACCCAGGTGACCAAAGACCAGCTGTTTATTATCGATTATGTAAAGGATCATCTCCTGAATTGGATGGAGGAACAGAGAATACTCCCATTTCCCGCTAAAGAGACGGGCATAAATCCCCAGCTGCTGGAGCGAATGGTGCGCGTTGAAGAGGGTATCAAGCATCAGAATACGAATCTGGAAAAAATGATGATTCAGATGGATCAGAAATTTGAGATTATGGATAATAGATTCTCAGAAAACAGAGAGGATATGAATCAGCGATTCGAGGCCATAGATAAACGTTTTAACCGTCAGGGTCAGTTTCTAATAGTGATCTTTGCAGCTATTGTGACTACCGCGATATCAGTCATTTTACAGACAAGTTAATCAGAAAGAAAATCTTAATATTCCCTCTTGAAGTCCTCATTTTCCTTCAAGGATTAACAGATCCCATCACACAAGGGAAGATCACATTCAGCTATATACTGTGAACTCACGGCCCATGTATGAACAAAATGACTCTGCAGGGAGAGGTGTCATTCCGGTTTTTTCCTGAAGTTCTCTCATGGAAGGGAGAACTCAACTGTCTCCCATTAGTAGTTTTTATTGCCACCAGGTTTAAACCAACAGCCCATCACCCAGAATTGTTTCTTTGGCATCCCGCACCATCCGGTAGGCCTCTGCGGCAACACGTATATCTGCTGCCGAGGGACTCCCGGGGGCGAAAGCCGCCCGCAGAACTGCCTGTGCCTTATCAAGAGTTGCCCGGGGACTTCCGGGAACAGGAGCCATATCCACCTTGATGCCGCCCCCGACAGCATAGACCGCACCGTCGGGACCCCGGCGTGTTGTTAACTGAATGCCCGAAGCAGCTGCACTTCCCAGATTCATCAGGTGGGCTTTCTCGTGGGCTCGGACTTCCCTATCTCTGAGAACGGCATCATCCGAGGATTTCAGCAGGTAGTCTGTGCCGGGGATCTGTATCCCTTCCGCACTCTTTGTTCTCCCCGGGGTTGGGGTTTCTTCAGTCTCAGGGGCGCGGCGTATCACCAGCACCGGCTCTGTACGGGTATCTTCCGACCCTGGATGAGGACGTGGACCCGGAATAACCGGGCTTATACCGTAATCATAAGCGATGCGCATAGTTATAATATAGTGCTTGATTCAGGCAGATTCAAATGCCCTGTGCCAGTATCCGCTTCCATCACTGAGAGTTAGGTTTTTACGCTATGTATTGGAGAAAGTTCGGGTTATGGAAGGTTTTACTTTACTGTGGTTAAGAGGTTGTGTGGGAATATCTGTATTTCAGATTTACTAACTGGCTTTCAGACACTATGTTGAAGATAGATAACAAATCTATAAATCCTCAAACCAATAATTTGGTTTTCGGTGTGAATTTGCAATTGCAATAATCGTAATAAGATCATTTTCAAGGTTATAAATTATTTTAAATGGAAATTTTCCCATGGTGTATTTTCTTGTAGATTCTGAATACTTTTCCCATGCTTCAGGGTGCTCTTTGATTCGTTTAATTCCTAATTCTAATGATTCTTTAAATCTTGATCCTAACCCTTCGACTTGAATATCGTAATACTCAATTGCATCTTGAAGTTCTTGATATGCAAACCTGGTAAATCTTAACTGCATTATCCAAAAATCTCTTCATATGGGATTGTATCTAATCTACCATCTTTAACTGCCTGAACACGTTTTTCACATTCTTCTATCCACAACTGATCAATCTGATCATCAGGCTGATCCAGACTTTTCAATATCTCTTCAACAATAAGGAATCTAACCTGAGGTTTAAGAGAAAGAACTTCTTTTAATATTTCCTGTTCACTCATGCTTCATTATACCAGCAATTACTTCTTTTTAAAATGATTGAAGAAGCCTTTCATATATGTAGGAGACATTTGCTTTTGGTGAAAGTGATAAATACGAATTCCCTAAAGAGCCCGGACCTCCCGCAGGGAGGGAGATGCCAATAATATTCTTAAAAATTATCCAAAAACTTACGATATAATAATCATATGAAAATAAAAAATCGTATCATCAATAAATTCAGTTATGCTTTTAAAGGGTTGCGCATTGCCATAACAACAGACAATAGTTTTAAAATCCATTTTGTATTTGCTCTGCCCATATTGATATCTGGTTTTATTCTTGATTTCACTCAGTTTGACTGGATCATTATTTCAATAGCCATAGGCATTGTTTTGATATCAGAGTTATTCAATACGGCCATTGAATATGTAGTCAAAATGTTCACTGATGAATACCATGAACTTGCTGAAAAACTTCTGGATATCAGTGCCGGTGCGGTTTTAGTAGCTTCCCTATTAGCAATAGTACTGGCTTTGTTGATTTATATTCCCCATTTTCAATAGAAAAAAATTTCCTGACAGTTTTTTAGTTCCTTACCCCTGTAGAGCCCGCCCCTCCCCGCAGGGAGGGAGACGCCTATTCTAAATAATTATTATTTAGACAATTCTAATGCAATTAAAGCGGCTCCCCGGGCATCACTTAATGCTTCATGATGATTAAGAGGAATATTATAGTATTTACAAACAGTACTGAGTTTATGATTTTTCAAACTTGGTAATTTCTGTTTTGCGTTCCTGTATGTGCAGTAAGAGGATGGAATTTTTGAAATAATACCATGATAATCAAGACATTTTTTTAAGACACCCATATCAAAGGATGCATTATGGGCAACGATCAGAGGAGCTCTTTCAATAAACCCGGAGATGCTCTCCCAGACTTCCGGGAATGTAGGTGCATCGGCTACCATATCTTTATCGATACCATGAATATCTGATGTGAAATGCTTTATAAAGTAATTTGGTACTGGTTTTATATAACTGACAAACTCTTCTGTTATCTTGTCCTTTTCTACTTTGACAATGCCAATCTGACAGGCACTTGTTCTCTCATAATTGGCAGTTTCAAAATCTATTGCAATAAATGTCAATTTTAGAATCCTTTTTATGTTTTTCACATCAGATGATTTGCATAGATGGCTATTTCTGTGACCTTACCCCACTTTTCTACCATTTCTAGTAAATCATTTCTTGTTATCATAAATTTAATTTGTGCCTTCTTCGCGTCAGGGACGGAACCCCTGCAAGGCGTTCCCCCCGATCAGGCAAGAGGAAGTTCATTAAACCCTGAGTATTTTATTCCTATTGAAACCCTATCCTTTTTTGAGTATTTCCACACTCTCGGCGGCTATACCGAAGTTGTTCTCCGGACACAGGGTGGCAGGACAGCCTTCGTTGAGAATCTTGACCCGCAGCTGATTCTCCCTCACCCTCAGAATCTCCGCGCCCCCTTCCTCAATATTGGCATACAGGGCAGCAATGATAGATGGAAATTCCCCGTTTTTCAGGGAGTTTTTTCCCCGGGGGCTCAGGGTGACGATGTCACCTGGTTTCAGCTTCTGCAATAAGATTCTCCTTTTCCTGGATTGGTGGTCATGTAAGACCTCCAGACTCTGCAGGATCAAAATTAGCTCCCCGGAGGGACATAGATTGAGGAGGAAGGGGATTTAAAGGATTATTACAGTATTGGGGGGTGATATCCGCTTAACAACTGTCACCCCTGCAGTCTCTAAGGTGAGAGTTTATATCTGTTTTTGAGAATTAGAATTGATGAGAAGTGATTCTTCTGTATGGTCTTGAACTAATTAAGTAGATCTTCTGCTGAGATAAATTCAGGATGTTCCTTTATCTCAATATTTTCTTCGATGAATTTTATATCTTGAATATCTTCATAAAGCTCATACATAGATTTTTTAAAGAGGCTTGATTTATCTTCATGAAAGTAATCTGACAAGTAGCTGAGGATCTTTTCCTCATCTTTGTTTAAACGAACACTTATTACGGCCATTTTTTGTATACCTATAACTTAAACATATTTAAAAGGACAAAACTACTGATACCACTCAAACGCTCATTAGAGATTTGTTCATCATTTTTGTAGGAGATTGTTAATGAATCAGCCACACTATTCAAACACCTGTTTTTTAATATTCTATTAATATTTTCATACAGAAAATTATTATTCTCAGATACAGAGCCTCTAAGTAAAATTAATTCAGGGTTAAATATATTTGCCAAATCAACTAATTTATTTCCTAAATGTTCGGCAATTCCTTCAAAAATATTTCTAGAGAGTCTATCCCCTTCATTTGAAGCTGTAATTACATCCTGTATTTTTATTGTATTAGATTTTGAATTAACTAATTGATTCAATGAACTTCTTATCAAGTTACCTTTTTTTAGATTTGCCATACATAATTCACATATTCGGTTTTCAGATATTTCAGTCTCCAGACAGCCGGTATTTCCACAGGCACATAAGATCCCTCCCGGGTTTGTTATTGTATGCCCCAGATTCCCGGAATATCCAATATGCCCGGTATAGAGTTCACCGTTAATTACGATACCCATACCAACTCCTTCTGAAATCCAGATATAGAGAAAGTTATCGACACCTATACCAGAACCGTAAAATTTCTCTCCCAATGTTCCGGCATTAACATCATTTAATAAAAAACATGTTAGTTTAAATTTTGTTTCGATTATTTCCTTTAAATTAACATTATGCCAATCTTTTATCAGCCAGTTATCATGGGATATTGCACTGGATAGATCAACGTAACCCCCAAGACCAATTCCAACTCCAAATATTTTTTTATCCAGCTCAGTTGCTTTATTTATAAGAGTATTGATAATCTGGAACAAAGATTCCAATATCTCATCTTTAGATATCCCATCATGATTTGGTAAGTTATATTCATAAACTATCTCACCAATAGGATTGATCAGGGCACTATGGATATTGGAAGTATTGATAATTATTGAAATATTTACACCTACATCGGGATTAAGCTCAAGTATGTTAGATCGACGCCCCCTGGAAGACTCCTCTTTACCGATCTCTTTTATCAAACCTAAATCGATAAGGATTTTGATATATTTAACAATTGTAGAAGAACTTAAATTCATATTTTTAGCTAGTGAGATTCTTGTAATCTGCTTGGAACTGAGTATATGTGTTAATATTTTACCCATTCTCATTTTTTGAATATTATTGTAATCTGTAAGCATAATTTCCCTGAACTAAAACGTTTTTTTCTACATAAGACGATATATAAATTTTTCTATTGTAGATCCTGATTTATTTAGAACTAATCAAGAAAATACATATTTAAAAAACATATATCATCCCATTGGCGGCATAATATCATATAAAATAAAGCATAAACTATATCCATATCAATGCGATAAGCCAGATTTATTTACTACTGATATGATAATCTTTACAGGCTTGAGACATTGCTTTTAAATTTTCAATCGGAGTCATTTTGGGAATTCCACATCCAGATGAAAAAATCAGACCTGTATCACTTTTATATTTTTTCAATGTATCTAAGACATTCTCATACACTGTATTTTCAGATTCCAATAAAATAAAGGAGGTATCTATACCGCCTTTTAATGCGATCTTGTCTCCTAGACTGATTCTAGCCTGTTCTAAACCGATCATTGAATCTACTTCAAATCCTTGAATATTCAGTGTTGCAACATCATGTAGAATATGTTTTGCATCTCCACAGATATGAAGCCAAAAATCACATTCCGAAGATTTGGACAGTTCATCAATTGTCCTGACTTGATGGGGTAAAGCAAATTTTTCATAAAGATCAGGGCCAAGTAATCCAGCTGTTGAATCTCCATATTGTATTCCATGGACACCCGTTTCAATCATTGACTGTCCATAGGCAATAATAACATCAGAACAGAAGGATAGAAAATCATGAATATCACTTTCTTTTTCAGTATAAAGATCAATCATGAAATTCTGAGCCCCCCTTAGAACCGAAGCAAGGGAAACCGGTCCGACATCAATGTTAGATTGTATGTAATACTCATTGCCTACCGAGTTCATAACTTTTCTTGACGCCTCCAGTACAGTTTTCATGCCTGCTGCCCTGGAAGGTTCTGGAATGGACAGTGTTCTAAAATCATTCATAGATGATAAAATAGTCTGTTTACTGAATGATTCATCATCCTCTGGAAAAGTAATTGATCCCCCTAAGGCCTGATGATATACCCAGTTATCCCTGGAAACATAAATGCCATCAAAATCACAAAGTTCTCTTGCTTTGATTAGAGTATTGGCCATTACATCTGCATTTTGCATATAATCATCTAATTTCACATTTGTTAATTGGCAGGCAGGTGCAATTAATATTGGAAAAACAGGAAAACGATCAATCTTTTCTCCCCGAATAGACCTTCTTACACGTTCTAAACTATTCATTACAGAACTTTCCTTTCTGACATTTTCTTAAGAAGTAAATAACAATTTAATTGCTGACGCGGCAGGTGAAAACAGCCCTTCCAATTATTACCTTTGAAGTCCAGTGCGACAGTTCCATCTCTGTGTAGATACCCATACCATTCGCCAAAGTCTTTATCTGGAAAGTGTTTTTCAGCCCAGTCAAATACTTTATTGAATAATTTTTCATATTTTTCTTCCCCAGTCAGATCATGAGCCAACAGAAGAGCGTAAATAGCTTCATTATGTGTCCACCAGTACTTCATATCCCAGTCCACTTGTTCCGCTTGATTGCCACAGATATCCACAAAATTTAAAATACCCCCAAACTCTTTATCCCAGCCGAAATCGAGGGACCAATCCAGTATGGGGAGTGCTTTATTTATCAGATCTTGATTGTTTTGATAGCGACCTTCTTCTAATAGAAACCAGGAAGTTTCAATGGCATGACCGGGGGTTATATTTCGACCAACAGGTGTGTCCAGAAACTCTCCATCCATTCCGACAGTTTCTAATAGAGCTTTTTTTTCAGGATGGACAAAATATTTAAAAATGCTGTCAATATAATGATCAATTAGATTATTGTAATCTTTAGCGGGATTAGCATCCCTTAAGACCTGTAAAGTCACGATCATAATCATATTAAAGGAATGACTTCTAGTTTGGCGTACTTCAGTATTAAATTTTTCTTCTAAAGCCCCAGGAGTATTTGATAATTCAAGGACGAGATCCAGAACTTTCTCTGCAAGATCTAAAGCTTCCTTGTCACCAGAGGCCTTATAATATTCTGCAAAACCGATTATAGCAAAGGCCTCAACAAATAAATATCGCCTTCTCCGAACAGGTTCCCCTTTTTTAGTTACTGTGAAATAACCCCGTCCTGTTTCATCAATAATATGGGTCTTTAGAAATTCATAGCCATGCCTGGCAATTTCAAGCCATTCGGGTCTTTTTTCAAGTTTATTGTATAAACTGGCATACAGCCATGTCATACGCCCCTGGACCCATCCGTTTTTGTCGGTATCTTTTCTCTCTCCCTCTCTATTAAGATAAGTAATAAATCCGCCATCTTCAGTATCAACACTATTACTTGACCAGAAAGGTATAATATTATTTACAAGCTCTTCATAGTAATGAGATTTAAGCTCATCAATTCTTTTTAATTCCATTTAACCCCCACACAATATTACAAAAGCCAATTCATTGACTCTCAGTAATTTTGTTTAAAATTCAATTATTTTCTCAGAATATAAAATTACATCCTTAATGTGATGCTGGAGTTGACATACAAGCCAATACCGGAGGATCACAAAATACTCTTATATTTTTAGGAACTTTACAGTTCAATTTATTCAAAATAATATTTAACCTTTCAATGCCCCTGCTGATATCCCACTTACAAAATCCCGCTGCATAAACCACATTAAAATTAAGACTGGCAGTATAACAAGACAGCCCATTGCTGCCATTGGACCCCACAGAAGCCCCTTATCCGTAATAAAACCTGAGATCGTAACTGTTAATGGTTTTGCATCTTTGATTGTCAAAATAACGGCATAGAGAAACTCATTCCAGGTCGCAATAAAAGTAAGCATACCAACTGCGACAAGACCCGATTTGACCATAGGGGTTGTAATAAAGAAATACCTTTGAAAAAGATTGCACCCCTCTAACATACCCTGTTCTTCAACTTCATAAGGAGCTTCTGTATAGAAGCCGATCATAAGTAGAATAACCAGGGGTAAATTAAAACTTGTATTCATTAAAACAAGAGAAAATACACTGTCCATCAGGTGTAATTTATTTATTACAAAAAAGACGGGAACTGCAACGACAACTGCAGGATACATTTTCTGAATGAGAAACCAACTGGCCAGTACTTTTTTAATTTTCCCGGGCAACATACCATTCACTAGAGAATATGAGGCCAGGCTGCCGATAATAAGTGTGAATACAGTTGTGAAACTGGCAATCGCAACCGAATTCATCAGGGCTTTGAAAGCCCCATGTTTTACAAAAATATCGTAGAAGTGATTAAGAGTACTTCTCACAGGAAAAAGAACTGGCGGCTTGGCAAAATAGTCCTGCTCAACTTTAAATGCATTTGATGCCAGCCAATAAAATGGAAACAGTATTACAATCATTAAAATCATCAGAATAAAAATTCTAGTGGGACTACCCAGGAAAGAACTAAGATAAGTATCATTTTGTTTTTTTAAAGATTTTCCCATGACTAATTTAGCCTCCTTAATTGATTATTTCTCAATTTACTAAAAACAAGAGAGACTAAAATCATTGAAATTACAAATAAAACAGCCGATGCAGAGGAATAACCTACTTTAAAGAATTTGATCCCTTGACGATAAATAAAAGTAGGCAACATCTCAGTAGAACTACCCGGCCCCCCTTGAGTCATGACAAAAACGGTGTCAAAGACCTTAAAGGCATCAATAAACCTGACCATCATTACAATGATGATTACCGGTGAAGCTATGGGGAAAATAATTGAGCGAAATAACCTCCAGGAGCTTGCCCCTTCAACCATAGCTGATTCAAGAAAACTTCTTGGTATCGATTTAATTGAAGAGAGAACCAGAATGGCTACATAGGGAGTAAACTGCCAGACATCTACTATTATTACAGAGTAAATAGCAATATCAGGATCTGAAAGCCAGGAGACCGGAGCCATTCCAATTAATGAAATCAAATAATTCATTATTCCGTAGGTTCTATCGAGCATCATTCGCCATAGAGTACCTGAAGCCACAGGAGCAATAACCATGGGAATCAGCAGAACTGTTGTTATAAATCTAGTGACCTTACCACTATCAGAGAGCATCATGGCAATTACAATTCCCAGAAACACCTCTAAAATTACAGATAAAAAAGCAAAGAAGATGTTATTTGACAAGGACTGAAGAAAAATAACATCACTGAACATAGAGATATAATTCTCAAGTCCGACAAAACGAACTGGAATACTAGGCATATTGAGCTTATATTTGAAAAAGCTGAAAACAAAACCATATCCCAGGGGGATAAAGGCAACTAGGAGTAAAACGATAATAACGGGAATGAGAAAGAACCATGAAAGGATTTTATCCTCTTTACTCTGATGGATATTTCGACTGATAAGCATATTTATATATACCCTCCTTTAAAGATAAGGAGAGGGTTCTGTTTCTTCTTTCAGAACCCTCTCCAAAATAAAACCTAACGACCGGTATTTTTTACACCTGGTGCAGGTGGGTACTCTTTTAAAAGTTCTTCAAATCCATCTTCCAGATAGTTTATTGCAAACTCCATGTCCCATTCACCTGTAATATAATTGGCTACAGCATCTCGGACAGTGGATTCGGCCATTGTACCGGCAGGGATTCTCCACCAGATAACTGAACCTCTATCAGAGGCCTCTTTATGAGGATAGAGATTTGAGTTCTTTATCTCCGGCTTATCCCAGACAGATTCACGAGAGGGAAGGATTGAATAGTTTACAAAATTTGATAACTGTTTTTCTTTGCTAGTATAGAATTTGATCCATTCCCAGGCTGCATCTTTATTTTTAGATGCGGCAGGAATACCAATGTCCCAGGAAGATAAAACAGTTACACCATTTTTAGCATAGGGAATTGGAGAGATAGCCCATTTTCCAACTACATTGGATTTTTCTGGATTATCTCCATTTGGACCAATTGATAATGTGGGCCATGAAAAACAGAACGCAGAATTACCGGCCAGGAATGCGGCATCAGCCTCTGGCAAACCCCAGGAAATAGAAGCAGGATCTGCATATTCCATCCATTTTTTAGCAATTCTAAGAGCTTCTCTTGACTCTTCTGAGTTTATTGTAAGATTCCAATCACCATCGGCCCAACTTCCTCCGAGAGACCACTGAATCATCATCCATAATGTAGAAAACTGCTCTTTCAAACCTGGCAGTGATATAGCATAAAATCCATTTTCAGGATCGTGTACGGTTTCACATACTTCAAAAAACTCATCCCAGTTTTCAGGAAAATCTTTAATAAGATCAGTTCTATAAGAAACAGTCTGAGGAGTATTTGCAAAAGGTATCCCCATGATTCTATTATTCCATTTACCTGACTGCTCCCACAATCCTGGCTGAATGTCCTCAGAATCCCAATTATCTCTTTCAATAAAGGGTGTCAGATCTTCCATAAATGGTTCAAACTCACCGTCCCATTGACATGCAGGAGTCATAATATCATAAGTATTATCTCCTGTAGATAAAGAAAGTCCCATTTTCTCATACAGTGTCAGATAGGGGAAATCCACTATTTCAACTTCGATCCCTGTTAACTCTTTAAATTCGGCAACATACTCTTTTGCAGCATCTGCATAAGTTGCAGAAAAATACAAAGCTGTTACTTTTTTACTTTCAGTATCCTGTGAACCTGAAGAAAATACAGCGGATATAATTGTTGCACATAACAAAAAACCAATAAGCATTTTTTTTCTCATAAAAACTCCTCTTTAATCTTAACTATATAATTTCTTTAATTATTAACTCGAGATTACTGATTTGTCAATGTATATATTATTTTTTACTTTTATAACCGATATGGAAACTTATATAATGTATTTATTACTTTATATACCTAATTTATCCTGAATCCGTATAAAAAATCACAGCTGTCCAAGATAAAATTGCTTCATAAAAACAGCCCCATTTGACCATCTGAAAAAAACATTGATTCTGCCATTGGTTTTGGCTTATTCAACCATAGCCAGATATCTTTTTTCATGAACAATA
>NZ_QQPQ01000048.1 GCF_003346715.1 Oceanispirochaeta sp. M1 | reverse complement strand
CTGATAATGATAAAACTTGGTGACACAGGGGCAAACTAAGGTGCTGTTTATAGATTTAACATAAGAATATTCAGGAAAGGATTGTGGACCAAAAAAAGAGCTGCTGCAATTTTACTTTTGCAACAGCTCCCTTTTTTATTTGATATTATCTATCAGTATTTCAAATCAGAAATTATTTATCCTTGATATAATCAGTCATAATCATACCACACCTGTTATTCTGGATTCTGACAATACCCATTTCTCTCTCAGCATTCTCAGGAGAATCTGAAGCATGTGCAGTATTGACCATAACATCATGACCGAATTCCCTCCGGATAGTACCGCCGGGTGCCTTGGTAGGATCTGTAGGTCCGAGTACGTCACGTATCTTGTTTACAGCATCAACACCTTCATAGATTAAAACCATGCACTTCACTTTACCGGGAGAATCAAGTTCTTCATCGGGGCACTTATCGGGTCTTGTTCCTGACATGAACTCTATAATTTTGTTGAACTGATCAACAGCATATTCTCTACCGAAGCTGTCGGTAAGGTGTTTATCCATCTCAATAGAAAGAGGAAGACCGAATTCTTTTTCCAGAACAACCTTGGCACGGGAACCGAACATAGGTCCCAGTTTTCCGATAAGAGCATCTTTTACGGGTCCGTAAAATTCAAGGGCTTCGGAAACAGTCATCTGATATTTCTTACAGCCAATAAGACGCAGACCGGTTCTACTGAACATATCAATGATCGTTCCCGGCCTGGAACTGGCATATTTCCAGTTATCGGGTTTGATAATAACCAGTGTTCGTTCAATTTCAGCATTCGCTGGATAAGCTATGTTCTCAACGATATTGGGCTCAATACTGAGAAATGGTGCAAATATTTTCATATTCTCAGCCGCAGTACGCTGGCTTCTGGGAGTCATGACAGCAGGTTCAAAATAGAGTATTTTCCCCTCCGAATCTATAACAAGATCAGCATAAGTATCACGGATTGTTTCTCCGTTGATTGATTCAATACTTCTGTTTTCAGGATACAGTGCTCCGGCAATATCGGAGAGTTTCTTACAAGCATCATCACCTCTGAATAGGAGCATCATAACCCTGTGTCTGCGGCCGTTTGTTGGAGCAAAAGTTTTCAGGACAAAGTCACTGAGAAGCCTTGCGCTGGATGAGCTGGTAGCGACAGCCTGTTTATACAGGGCCGCAGCATAAGCTTCAGCTAATTCCTGTGTGGGAGCAAAAATTTGTGTTCCCACGAGTTCCAGATCAATTCTTGAGAGGAGTCTGGAAAGTACACCACCAGTTCTAGATTTAGCAATTGTGTAGGGGGTGATAAGGATGTAGGACAGTTCTTCAGCCATTTTTTGTTTTTTCTAACCTTCTTCTATATATATTAAAGCATAATTTATCAGCCTTATGGTCATAGGTCAATATTGATTTTCAAACCTTTCTTGCTTATATTCATATATATGAATAAATCAGTATTTCTTGAAATCGCTTTATACCTATTATTAACGATACCTGTTTTCGGACAGATTTCACTTCCGGGCGCAATAACTCCTCCCGATCCTGAGATCTCTATTTCCATGGATAAAGAGAGTTACAGACCTGGTGAAACAGCTACTGTCTCAGTTCTTTATACCTTCCCTGAAGGTTATCATCAGAACTATAATCCTGACCAGTTCAGACTGAGGGGTTCAGGGAGCAGGGGGCTGCTTTTCGGAACCACGGTTTTCCCTGAAGCTGTGGAAGACAGCAATGGTGATCTGCAATATTACGACAGTGCCGAACTTGTTCTTGAATTTCTTATTTCTGATTCCATGCAGCAAGGCAGCAGCGAGCTGACCGTTTATGCGGATTACCAGCTGTGTGATGAAGAAGGTATCTGTTTCTTTCCTGAAACTCAGGAGCTGAATATCAATCTGAATATTGAGGGACAGGCCGTGAGGAGTGAAAGCTCCTCCAGTATCTGGCTCTTTCTGTTGATGGCTCTTGTGGGTGGTTTCCTTCTGAACCTGATGCCCTGTGTTCTTCCCCTCTTATCTGTAAAAGCAATGAATCTGATAAGCCAGAGCGGCGAAAAGAGGGCTGTACTTATAAAGCACGGTCTTCTTTATACCGCCGGTATACTGGCCTCATTCTGGCTGCTTTCTATGGTGATAGTTATTCTTCAGAAATCCGGGAAACTTCTCGGCTGGGGATTTCACTTTCAAAGTCCCCTCTTCCTAACCGTATTGATTGCTGTAATATTTCTTTTCGCCCTCTCCCTGTTTGAGGTATTTATTCTCCTTCCCCCTTCTACAGGTATGAATAAAGCAGACACCCTCTCCAGAAAGAAGGGGTATACGGGTTCATTCTTTACCGGAATATTTGCCGTATTTGTGGCGACACCCTGTACCGCCCCTTTTCTTGGAAGTGCCATGGGATTTGCCTTTTCACAGTCCCCTCTGATTATATTTTTGATCATGAGTCTGACCGGGCTCGGTCTTGCTCTTCCCTTTCTCCTGCTGGGTTTCTTTCCCGGATTTTTTAAACTCCTGCCAAAACCCGGTAAATGGATGGATAAGTTCAGAGAAGCCATGGCGTTCCTCCTTTTGGGTACCGTAATCTATCTGTCATCCACTCTTATCAAGCAGATCGGACAGGGATTCTCATCTGTACTCTGGTTCCTGCTGGTCCTCTCTATTGCAGCATGGATATGGGGCTGGAGCAGCAGGCAGAGCCGTAAAAAATTATGGCGCCGTGTTTTCAGGATTCTGCCGCTTTTAATGATTTTATTTTCTGCACGATATCTGCTTGTTTTTGATACATCTGAGGCATCTGTCAGCAGTGATATTTCATCCTGGGAAAAATTTGATCCTGATATGGTGAATGAAATCATCGAAGCTGATGAACCTCTTTTTCTGGCCTTCTCTGCAGAGTGGTGTACCAGCTGTAAGGTAAATGAGAAGACAGTACTCCATACTGACAGAACCATTGAGCTCTTTGAAAGAAAAGGGATAAGAACTATCAAGGGAGATCTGACTGTCAGCAATGATGCTGCCATGGAATGGATCTACAAACACAACAGAGCAGGAGTCCCCCTGTATCTGCTTTATCTGCCCGGGGAAGAAGTTCAGATACTTCCGGAAATCCTAAGCAACAGCATAATGGAAGAAGCTCTGTCTTCGCTTCCTGACAGCTGAGCTGCCAGAGTCCCGGAAATAAATAATTTATCTCCGGGGCATAAAGAATAAAAAACCCCCAAATGTTCTCCAACATATGGGGGTCAGTTCACAGTTCTGCGGTCTTTTTTATTATCAGGAGAACTGACCTGTCCTCAGGAGTACCAATGTACAAGCTTCTATCCAGGGGATGTCAGCCTTGTCCAATGCACTTTTCAGGGGCTCAGACTCGGTACCCGGATTTAGAATTACCCGTCCTGGTTTAAGGGCGACAATCTCTTCTATCATCCCTTCAATCCACTTGGGACCGACATAAACCGTCAGTGTATCAATAGGCGTTTCAATAGTTTCGAGTTTGGCATAAACCTTATGACCTTCAATCTCTTTCAAAACCGGATGTACTGGAAATACATTGTGCCCATTCTCCAGCAGCATCTGCAGGGCTTTATAGGAGTATCGTTCAGTCTTCTGGCTGGCACCTAATATTGCAACATTCTGTTTCATAATTTTTCCTGCTTCTTTTATCTATATATTAGCTTCTTTAATAATGAAAGTAAAATTCCAAAATTAAAATTACTATATTAAAAATACTGAATCTACTTCAGAGTTTCAAGAAGTTCGGATATTTTCATTAAATCCCTGGATCTGAGCCAACCCTCGGTACTTTGAGTATTCTGAGTTCTCATGGTCTTTATGCGGTACCAGCCTTCCCGCTCTTCTATTATCCTGACTTCTGTTCCAGGGGGCAGGTCGGAAACACCGGCGTATAGAGGACTGTCTCCCTGACGGAGAACAGTATTTTCATTTTTTACAACTGCCGGATCAGCTCTTCCATATTGCCAGCTGAAAATAGAAATGGATAGAGTAAAAGCCAGAAACAGAATAATGAAACTTCCTGTTCTGTATATTTCAGAACGGGTACCAAGATAAAGGGCTGCTGAAAATAAGGCAGTCATCAGCATTATGGTAAGGAGAAGAAGGCTGCCTGGGGATCCAAGGAGCATCACAGGAGCATGAAAGATATACTCTGTTCCCGAAGGGACAGGTAAAGGAAGCTCCATTTCCGTGAGTAAAAGATCTCTGTTGGCAATATAGTCAGAGTTACCCGGCCTGTAGTTCAAGGCAGCTGAATAGGCTGTAAGGGCGGCAATATGGTCTCCATCAAGGTACAATGCATTACCAAGGTTGTAGTAGAGTGCGCCGGAATCAGCCGTCTTCTGATCAATCATATGGGTAAATTCCGAGGCCGCAGCGCTGTAGTCTGCTTCCCCGGCCAGAGCTTTTCTGAACAGCGCCTCTCCTGTACTGAGCTCTGCGGCAGGGAGTGGGAAAATCAGTATTGTAAATAAAATCAGCTTAAGAATATTTTTCAAGCTTAAGCCCTCCCTTTATTAAGATGCTTAATCAAATCATCTTTTACACTCTTTAAAACTCTATCAGAGATTAAACAGGATTTCTCAGATTTCTGATCCCCATCCCACAAGAACTGTTCCAGAGAGAGGGTCAGATCCTGAAACCAAAGTTTATCATCCGCAGATATTTCCCTGACTTCACCCCATCTCAGGAGTAAATCATGCAATGTCTGTCCATGTACCGCATCTGGGTGAAGCTCATATTCCCTGGCTGCCTTTCTAAGAAGAACCCGTATATCCGCTTCCTTTCTACCGAATCGTATTGAGGATACTCCCTTTAACAATGAAGGGAGTACCAGAAGAAGGATAGTAAAAAAGAACAGGAGAAGTACTATCAAGGGACTGAAGCCGCGAACAGCAGAGTAGAAAACTGAGATTCGGATTCTGTGATTGGCTTTTAGAGCTATGCTCTCTTCATCCCCAGGCAGATCATTACTGTTCCAGTTTAAAAAACCGCTGCTTCCCTGATCTGACCCTGTATAGGAATCTTCCAGACTCAGCATGGTAAGAGGAATCTCATCACTCATGGCTGTCTCAACACTGCCTTTTTTAAGATTATAATAGGGCACAGTAATAGATGGGAAAGCATTCAGCTTGTCACTCTCAATCCTGATTTTCTGAGTATAGGTTTTTTTTCTTCCCTCCAGTTCTGAAACCAGACTTCCTCTGTCTACTCTGACAATGCCCTTAAGTTCAGGACTGAAAGAGAGACCCTTGAAATCAGTGAGTTCGGGACTGCTTAATCCATCCATAATCAGCGTAAGTTCGAGAGGATCTCCCGGATAGATTCTGGTTTGATCAAGAGTGATTTCAAGTTCAAGACGATCATCTGCAACAAGGATTCCTCCCGGGAAGTTTTTCATCTCTCCAGGCAGTTCTTTTACTTCCAGACTGATATCATTAGAAGGAATAACGGCGGGAGCATAGCTCTTTCGCCCCTGTCTGTTAAGAATTGTCCTCTGAAATGAAATAAAGACGGGCTCCAGATTCAGGAAACCCTCCTCTTCGGGATAAATATTCCAGTTCATAGTAAGAGATGCATACTGTTCACCCTCAAAGATTTCGGCAGACTGTTCGGCATACATAGTCCTCCCTTCTACAGAAAACTGGTATATATCGGAAGACTGTGATGAGGGAGGAGACAGATCCTCCACCTTAAGATCATCCCGGCTCAGAAAGGGAAGAGAAAATTCCGGACGGCTGACCTCAGAAGAGAACAGCCATTTAAGACTTAAGCGTACAGGTATACCCGGAAAAACTGTGTCTCCCTGAACTGTAAGAAATAGATGATAACCCTCCAGGGGGCCGGGCTCTCTCACCAGTATTTCAATTTCTGATGATTTTACTATTCCGTCTTCAAGGTCAAGTTCAAATGCGGGAATTCTTAAGATTCCCGTATTAAGGGGCATCAGCCGCCAGCTGTATTCCATTGTGACTGTTCTGCTGTTTCCACCGCCCCCAAGAGTTCTCTGCTCATAGCGGGATTCACCAGCGGGAGTAATCTGAAATCCGTTTATATCTCCCAGAGCGGGTCTCTTCAGTGCTTTATTACTGCTGATCTGCATTGTCAGCTGCAGAGGCTGACCTATATAGGTTTCACTGCTGTCTACATAGACTTGAAGATCAGCTGCATACAATCCCTGCAGTGTAAAAAGGAAAGCCAGGGGTATCAGTATTTTACGCATCACCAGTTTTTCTCCACTCTTATCATTTCTTCTGCATCCTGCTTATCCTGATTTCTAGACTGTTCCTGATTCAGTATGGATTGAATATCCTGAGGGAGAGAATCATCTTCCGACTCTTCCGACTCTGCGGCACTCTGTGCGGCCTGTTTCAGTAGAGAAGCGGCTTCCTGCTGTGCCTGCTTTGACTCCTCTTCATTACCACGGCTCATCTGATCCATAGCTTCCTTCTGTTTTTCAAGAGCCTTATCCAGGGCTTCACGGGTCTGGCTGTTCTGCTCAGCCTGCTCCCTGGCCTGCCGGGTACTGTCTTTCAGTGAAGACTGCTTCTTACTGTTCTCTTTGTCCTGTTCGGAATCAGCCAGATTCTGCTGTTCTTCTGCAAGTTTGTTCAAATTATTCTGCTGATCATCCTGTCCCTGACCCTCATTTTGATCTTCCGAACCCTGGCCATCCTGCTGATCTTTCCGGCTCTGATCCTGGTCCTCTTTTTTCTGATCCTGCTGCTCTGCCGCATTCTCATGTTTCTCAAGCTCGATTCTCGCCAGCTCGAGATTGATCAGTGTTTCATGATGCCCGGGGTTGAGATCCAGGACTCTGTAATACCCCTCTACTGCTCCCGAGAGAGATTCAAGTGATTGATTATCTATGTAATCCTGATGTAGACAGCGGGCGGCATTGTAATAGGCTGCCTCTCTATCTCTTTTTGTTCCGGATTTATCAAGATATAGTTTTGCTGCCTCCAGATATTTTCCAGCACCATAAAAATTCTCAGGGTTATTAAGATTTTCACTGGATTCTCCGTCAGCATTCCCCGGGGGGGCAGCCGTCTGAGCAGTCAAATTTCCGGGCAGAATAAAAGCCCCTATAAAAATCCACAGGATCAAATGAAATTTCATCACTCATTTCTCCTGAACAGAACTGTATTTTCACTTAGAAGTGCCAAAATAAAAAATAGAAGAGCCGGAATCAGTGCCCATCTGTAATGTTCATCATAGACGTATTGTTCAGCCTTCCCTGTATTTTTGTTTTCACCTTTCATATAAAGCTTCTGTAGAATAGCTGGTACAGGAAGACGTCCTGATTCAACAGCAACAGCCCAGCCGTCCCGGGAAGCGGCAGCCATCTCTTCAAGTGTTTTCATATCCGCTCTGGAGTAGACAGGTTCATTCTGATAACTCAGTGTCTCACTCTCATCCTCTCCGGGCACAGCAGCACCGCTCTCCTGATTTCCAAGACCGAGGGCAATAATCCGGATACCCTCCTGACCTGCTCTTGCGGCAGACTGTACAGGAAAACTATCCTGATCTTCCCCGTCGGTTATGAGAATAATATCCATCGCCTGCCTGTCTTCGGGATCAAAGAGCTCATCTATCACAATCCGTACAGCATCACCCAGATTAGTTCCTCCCCGGCTTACACTGTTAAGTCCGAGGTCGGAGAGTGCCTGAGAAAAATAGGTATAATCCAATGTAAGGGGACACTTAAGGACAGGACTTCCTGCAAAGGCGACAAGGGCCACCCTGTTACCCGACAGCGCATCCATGGAGTTCAGGATATCGTAGCGGGCTCTCTCCAGCCTGTTAGGTGCCAGATCTTCAGCAAGCATACTGCGTGATACATCAATTACAAAGACCAGGTTCCGTCCTGACTGCTCAACATCCTTAAGCCTCGGATTAGAGACTGGACGCAGCATTGCCAGAATCAGGAAACAAATGGACAAGATCATAAAAAACAGACTGAATGGAAAACTGATTGAGCCTCCGGAACCCCGGCCATATCCATTCCCGCTCATAAAAATACGGTAACGCCGCCGCCTTATCCTTCCAATGATAAAAAACAGCGGAAAGAGTAATGAAGGGATTGCCCACAGCAGAGCCTCTGTATCAAAAAAACTCATACATCACCCTCCACCACATTGAGAAAGATATAACGAATGAGACCTGTAATAAGAATGAGTGCTAAAGCAGCCTTTAATAAAAATGGGAAATACAACTCCTTGTCTGTAGAACGCAGCTCCTCTGTATCAACCTTCTCAAGACGGTCGATCTCTTTATACACAGCAAGGAGGGACTTCTCATTTCCCGCATTGAAATATACCCCGCCGGTTGTTTCTGCGATGGCAGTCAATGTATCTTCATCGATACCGTATTCAGGAGGAATCTCTCTTATCAATCCAAAGGCGTTCTGATAGTACCCTCCGCCAAAACCTATGGTATAAACCTTGATCCCATAGCTTGATGCCAGCTCTGCAGCTTCCAGAGGATCTGCAGTACCGCTGTTATTCTGACCGTCTGTGAGAAGAATAATTACAGAACCTGATGAGTCTATACCGGCCTTCTGCTGATAGGCAGTCATACGGGCCACAGCAAGAGCCAGAGCATCTCCCATGGATGTTCCATCTTCATCCTCACGGGCCAGAGAGAGTGTTGAAAGCAGTTGGGTAACAATATCATGACTCACCGTCAGAGGGGCCATGGTATCTGCATAAAGGGCGAAAGAGATCAGACCGATCCTGTCATTTCCTCGCCCCTCCAGTACAGAACCGTCACCCTGTATGAAATCATGGAGGACCTTTTTAACAACATCCAGACGGTTTGTTTCTGCATTTTTATCCATAAAGCTTCCCATACTTCCACTTCTGTCGACCACAAGCTGCAGAAGATAGCCGCGGCTGTAATCCTTCTCCTCTCCAAGGATTCGAAAAGGACCGGCCAGAGCAATAATCATTAAGAAAACAGCCAGATAGAAGAAAAGATCCCGGAGAAAAAACAGTCTTATCCTGAGACTCTTTCCAGGAGGCAGGCTGCTGAGACTGGGATAGATCAGTGCGGGCTTTGATTTTCTTTGTAGAAAAATCAGAAGGGGCAGCACCAGGATAAGAATGAAATAGAGGGGATTTTCAAAACGGATCATGATTTATCTTCCTCAGAATCTCTGAAATCTATCCATCCTTTAATGATCTCCAAATTTCTGCCTAAATTTTCATTTATCTTAAAATCTTCGGGGGGAGCATAAAAATATCGATCAAGATCTTCCATCAGAGGATAGAGAGAGCGGAGAGCCCACTGGTTCAACGCAGAGGGAGACTCCAGATGAATCATCAGCTCTGCAGGACTGTCAGAGACCAATACACCGGGATGCTGCTCACTGAGATCCTTAATGAGAAGCCTGTAGGCATTCCGGTAAAACTCAAGGCACTCATTTTCATCCTGCCCCTGAGGAGGATCAGAAAGAAGATCTGTCAATGCAGGTTCTGCATCAGGCTCTTTTATTTTCCTCTTTTTTTTCATAAACAAAAAAACGATCAGCCCAAGGGCCGTCAGAATGATTAAGCTGGCAATGATGATTATTAGCTGGAGAGTCGTAAATCCAGATTTCTCTTCAATCAAAGGGAGAGCTTCCCTGATATCCTCATTCTCAGGCGTAAGGAGCCTCGAACTAATCTGAAGCTCAAACTGAGCACCGAAAGGAAAAATTGAAGGGACTTCGAAAACTGAGACACCTGTTTTTCTGGGCTGCATCGTCAATATAAATCTGTTCAGACCGATCTGTCTGATATCATAGAGTCTAAAATCTCCCCAGATCAGCTCTTTTCCAAGGAACTCATCATCAATATCAGAATCCCGATCTGCCGGATAATCTATCTCAAGAGTGATAGCGATACGGTCTGTATAAAAATACTCACTCCTCTCTGTAAAGATTTTCCAGCCTATACCCCGGGCCGCCCCCTCGTTCATCAGTATAAGATCTGGAGACTTTTCATCCTGATCTGTACATGAGAAGAAAAGAGAGGAAATTGAAATAAGAAAAACTGTGATAAGACAGTTGCGAAGAAAATACTTCAGACCAGACCTCCCCGCTGCATAAAAAAACGGGTCAGGGGCTGCACCCAGTCTTCACCTGCATGAAGGGTCAGAAAATCACCGCCCTTTTCACGAATCATACTCTTCAATGCTTTCTGCCTGCCATGATAAAGTTTCTCCCACTCCTTTCTGGCCTGGGGACTCCTGCCGTCATACAACCTGGTCCTGCCGCTCTCGGGGTCTACAAAACGGTAGAGCCCTCTGTCCGGAGCTATTTCCTCTCTTGGATCAAGCAGCTGTATACAGACAAGATCATGCTTTTCAGCTGCAGCTGCCAGGTGATTTTCATATCCCTGATCATGAAAATCTGAGATCAGAAACAAAATACTTTTTTTCCTGAGTATACTGTTTGTGTATTTCAGAGCCGAGGATATGGATGTACCCTTTCCTTCCGGCTTGTAACTGATGACATCCCGGATCAGATGCATTACATGACGGTTTCCTCTGGCAGGTGGAATAACTTTTTCTACATGATCGGTGAAAATGGTCAGCCCCACTTTGTCCTGATTTGACACTGCCGTATAGGCAAGCATGGCACAGAGTTCCGCTGCCAGCTGATTTTTACTCTTTTCCTGTGATGAAAACAGACCCGAAGGTGAGAGGTCCAGAAGGAGCATCATAGAGAGCTCCCGTTCTTCCCTGTATACCTTCACATAGGGTTCGGAACTTCGGGCTGTGACATTCCAGTCGATAAACTTTACTTCATCACCGGGCTGATAGGGTCTGACTTCCTCAAATTCCATCCCACGGCCCTTAAAGGCCGAGATGTAGTCACCTGCAAAGGCTGCTGTGATTTTTCGTCTTGTGAGAACTCTTATCCGCTCCAGCCGGGCGGCCAGTTCGGGATCTATCATAATACTGGTACTGTCTCCAGAATACGGCTGATAATCCAGTCCGTATTCCTGCCTTCGGCCTCGGCTTCATAACTGATTATGATGCGATGCCGCAGAATATCGGGTGCTATCTCCTTGATATCCGAAGGCGTTACATAGGAGCGTCCCCTCAGTAGAGCCAGCGCCCTTGCTGCCTGTGTCATAAATATAGAGGCTCGGGGTGAGGCACCGTAGTTAATATAGGATGAAAAGTCGAGTTTCCACTTTTCAGGATTTCTTGTGGCCTGAATCAAATCAACTATATACTCTTCCAGCTTCGGATCCATATAGAGTTCCTCTGCCATCTGCCTCAAGGCTTTGATATCATCAATTGAACAGACCGATGAAGCTTCGGGACGGGAAGACATCTTTCGCTGACTGCGGAGAATGGCAAGCTCTTCATCCCTTTCCGGATAATCTACCAGGATCTTAAGCATGAAGCGGTCAACCTGTGCTTCTGGAAGAGGATAAGTACCCTCCTGCTCGACTGGATTCTGTGTAGCCAGTACCATAAAGGGGTCATCAAGAGGAAAACTCTCCTCTCCGATTGTCACCTGTCTCTCCTGCATTGCCTCAAGAAGGGCACTTTGTACCTTGGCCGGAGCCCTGTTGATCTCATCTGCCAGCAGTATATTTGTAAAGACCGGGCCCTTGCGGGAATAAAACTCACCCTTCCCCGGATTGTAGATCATTGTACCCGTCAGGTCGGCTGGAAGAAGATCGGGAGTGAACTGTATCCTGGAGGAGTCGGCAGAAATCACTTTTGCCAGAGTGCTGACAATAAGAGTCTTTGCAAGACCTGGAACACCCTCAAGGAGGACATGCTGGTTGCAGATAAGACCGATCATCATACGGTCCAGGACATGCTGCTGTCCCACTATAACTTTTGATATTTCTTTCTGTATGGAATCTATAATTGTCAGGCAGGATTCAGGCAAGGCTTCGGCTTGTTTATTCATGTAGAGTCATCTCCGAAATTAACAGTTATATATAAAAGCGGATCAGCGCATCCAGGATACAGTCAGTTCCGCATTTTTTTCATAATCTTTATCATAAGGAACCAGATGAGCGGAATTTTCCAGAATTACTGACTCCACATTTCCACCGGCTCTTTTTTTTATTACATCTGCAGCTTTCAAAGGTACTGTGGGATCATTTCTTCCTATAATCGACAGAATATCAGCCTTTACCAGGGGAAGCTGCCTTAGTGATTGCCGTCTTAGTCTTGAAAGGTCTGCAAGTCTTCTAAAATATGACCAGGTCCAGTACTCCTGTCCCATATACAGATCATCGTCTTCATCTCTGTCATCAAGAAAGTATACCGAATTATCCGCTTCCCACTGAGGTCTGTTGAGTGCTTTATTAACAAAGAGACTGAGGGGCTCAGTAAGGAAAAGGGGGCCGCTGAGTTTAACAGCCGGTGCCATAAGTACCATTTTTTCTACAGGAAATATTGAAGCAAGAAGAATAGCCAGAACACCACCCATGGAATGACCCATAACATGAATCTTCTCATGATTACTCTTTAGTTCGAGGTAGGCATCAATTGCAGCCCTGAGCCACTGTCCACCACTTGATTGATTAAAATCCTCACCACAGGTACCGTGTCCCGGAAAGCGCGGCAGAGAGACTGTAAAGCCGGCTTCAGCCAGTTTTTCCGCAGGATAAGACAATTCTCCGGGATATCCCATAAAACCATGAAGTCCCAGGACAGCGTCCTTTCCGTCTCCCAGAATACGGGGACGGGCGCAGCGTCTGACTTTAGTGTCTCTAAGCTTGAATTCCGTAGGTGTCATGACTGAATACTCCCTTATTTAAGATCTGATGTAAAGTAATATCTAAGCCCGGGATAATCTTCCACAGTACGGTCAAGCATCCAGCGGCTGGGAGCGAGATAAATCATCTGTCCTCTGACATCCTCGGCGATTTTATTCTGATTCTCTGCCACAAATTTATCAAGAACCGACTTATCATCGGCATGTATCCAGCAGGCAGTCTGAAAATCTACGGGTTCAAAAATACAGGTAGCTTTATACTCATTGGCCAGACGATGCTGTATTACATCCAGCTGAAGCGCACCGACAACACCTATTAATTTGGTCTTGGTTGTTACCTTTGTAAAAATCTGAACAACACCCTCTTCGGCAAGCTGATCCAGTCCCTTACGGAACTGTTTGTCTTTCAGGGGGTCTTTATTAATTACAGAACGGAAAATCTGAGGAGCAAAGCTGGGAATTCCCTTGAACTGAATATCCTCACCCTCTGTGAGGGTATCACCAATCTTGAAAGTTCCCGTATCATGAAGTCCGATGATGTCTCCAGGTATGGCTGTATCTACAACATTACGACTCTGAGCCATAAATGCTGTAGGATTGGATGTTTTGAATCCTTTTCCTGTACGAACATGGGTATAGCTGTGATTTTTTTCAAACTCACCGGAAACAATACGCATAAAGGCAATTCTGTCCCGGTGACGGGGATCAAGGTTTGCATGAATCTTAAAAATAAAACCTGAAAATCCTTTTTCTTCGGGATTCACCATACGGGACTCTGCTTCAAACTCTCCGGGTCCGGGTGCGATATCAACAAAGCAGTCCAGAAGTTCCCTTATTCCGAAGTTATTAATGGCAGAACCGAAAAAGACAGGGGTCAGTTCACCGCTCATATAAAGTTCATGGTCAAACTCAGGATAGACTTCCATTATAAGTTCAAGGTCTTCTCTGAGCTTTTTGGCTTCAAATTCACCGATTTTGTGATCCAGATCTTTGCTCTGAAGATCTGTTATTTCATATATATCCTGATCTTCCTGAACACCATGGGCAGCAAAAAGGATCAGTCTTTTTTCAAATAGGCTGTACACACCCTTGAAGTTCTTTCCCTGACCCACAGGCCAGCTCATAGGGCATACCGTAACATTGAGTTCAGCTTCTATTTCATCCAGAAGCTCAACAGCTTCTTTTCCTTCCCGGTCAAACTTGTTTATAAAGGTAATAATCGGAGTCTTACGCATGCGGCAGATCTCACAGAGTTTACGGGTCCGCTCTTCTACCCCTTTTACGGAGTCAATCACCATGAGTGTACTGTCCACGGCGGTAAGGGTTCGATATGTATCTTCAGAGAAGTCGGCATGACCCGGAGTATCAAGGATATTTACTTTTCTATCCCTATAGTCAAATCCCATTACGGATGTTGAGATTGAGATACCTCTGTTTTTTTCCATTTCCATAAAGTCGGAGACAGTCTTCCTTGCAGTCTTACCGGATTTTACAGCTCCGGCGGCATGGATTGCGCCTCCAAAGAGGAGCAGCTTCTCGGTCATGGTTGTCTTACCGGCATCAGGATGGCTGATGATGGCGAAAGTGAGTCTTTTATTTTTTAACATTTAATTCAATATTCCTTCTGCTGCTCTGATACCGCTGGCCCAGGCTCCTGTGATTCCACGGCTGGTTCCGGCACCGTCACCGATCATATATATATCTTCTTTGACCGCAAAATGGCGATCCTTAAATTCCGGTTTATTGGCATACATCTTTATTTCGGGATAGTACATTATTGTTGAGGGATGAAGTACTCCGGGAATTATGGTATCCAGCTGTTTCATAGATTTCCATATGGCTCTCATTATCTTACTGGGCATGGCCAGAGCAATATCTCCGGGTGAACAACTTTTCAGTGTAGGTTCAAAATCATAGTAGTCATCGTTAAAACTGTGATCATAGGATCGCTTGGAGAGACGAAAATCACCGACTCTCTGCATTATCGGTTTACCACCACCCAGTAAGGCAGCCTGCAGGCCGATTATCTCTGCATAATTGTGACCACTGGCAAGAGGAGCCGTCAGACGAATCGTCTTAAGCATGGCAAAGTTAACCAGTCCGTTCTCACCCTTTTTCTGTTTGGACCAGGCATGGCCGTTTACTGAATAGAAATCCTTATCGTCATGGGTCTTATATTTTTCCTGAACCACATGAGCATTTCCACTGTTGGTACAAAAAGTTCTCACCTTTCCGGGAAAGTGGAATTTAGGATCATAATAATCTTTGACAATGGGATAGTGCTCAAGTCTTGTTTCAATACGGATGCCGATATCCACAATATTATCAATATAATAGATATCAAGATCCTTCATAATATCCTGCAGGAAATTAAAACCCTGTCTGCCGGGAGCAATGATCAATGAATCATATTCATACTCTCCATTTGCAGTTTTAAGGATTTTCCCTGTATGTATAACCTGAAGAGCTTCATTACCGAGGGAGAATTCAACACCCAGGCTTTCAAGTTCAGCACAAAGTTTTTTAATAAGTGCCAGACCACCGTCTGTACCCAGATGGGACTGTCTGATATTTAGAAGTTCCACACCAAGTGAAGAAGCTCTTTTTTCATATACATCTATATTATTGTTCTCCATCAGATCTGGTTTGAGAATGGCTTCTACCTGCTGCAGATAATAATCCGCCTCTTCTTTTTCCCAGTTGCCCTGGGTGAAACCTATGGGATATGTGAAATTCATCTTACAGTCGTTTCGCAGACCGCCTGTGGAATAATTTGATTTATCAAGCATCAGAATATTCATATCAGGTTTTGCTTTGATCAAATGAAATGCGGCACCCAGTCCGGCAGGACCTGTTCCGACTATGATACAGTCATACTTTTTAATTTGATTCATAGAGATGACTTTATTCTAATTATTAATAAATTTCCAGAGCCTGAGCTTAATTGATTCGCAAATGAAATGAGGGCAGCGACTGCTTGCGGGCATTGCCGAATGAGTGCCGCGAAAGCATGGTTTCATACCCCGAGGCTCTGCCTCGGAATGAGCCGCTTGCGGCTCGGGTCCAGGGCTTGCCCTGGGGTATGATACCATTCATCGACCTCTCAGCTATGAGCCCCCCAGCATGACCAGAGCTGATAAAGTTTCCACTGGACCACAGGGATATCTTTTAAAACTTCAAAGGAGATTCTGTAGAATTCACAGGATGTTTTACCGCTTACAACAGCTTCAATACTGAGATCTTTCCAAATGGGATATACAGGATATCCACCCCAGGATTCCCATTTACCCAGTTTACCTATTGTTTTACCCTTATGACGGATTTCCATCTTACCCTTTTTAATAAGATATAGATCTCTGGGCCAGCCGCCCGGCACAACGTCACCCGGCAGCAGATGCATTGTTCCTGCGCGCTGAGCAAGTTTAACCAGATTGGTATTGGAGATTCTTGAACCGAAAAGATATGAACATCTCAGGTCAAAGATTCTCCGGCTTACTTTCTTAAGATTCTCGATTTCATTATTCTTCTTCAGAAAGTGAAGTAGTACATCCTTGGAAATCACCAGGGCCTCAACATGGGCGGATGCTCTATATGTACCCTTGATGGGCTCATCCCATAGACCATTCATCAGTCCCACAGTGCTGCCGGAAGTCATTTCATGATATGTACCGGTTTCGGAAAATATATAATCCACCGTTCCTGAAATAATCAGAAATACATTATCCATTTTCGTACTGTCTTTAGCTATTATTGTTCCAGCAGGAAACTCTGATACCTTTCCAGTATTAAGCAACATCTGCTGATCGGCTTCAGGGGTTTCCGGAAAGTAAGAATTCAGTATTTTTGACGCCAGATTCATGCTGTAATTCTGATTTGATGCAATAAGAACATGCTGAGATCCAAACTCTACATTGCTTCCTATCTCTTTCTCTTCATTATTAAGTGTTCTGTCCAGATGGCTGAGAATAATAAGAGCCGAGGGATCATCCTTGAAATCAGCTGCATCACCATGAATCAGACCACCTCCTACATCAATCTTCTTTATATCAGCATATTCCAGATAGTCCTTCCAGACTTTGTCATAGAACTCCTGACTGATCCCCTCTTTTGGATTATCAGAGATATAATTTTTTAATATTCGATCAGAAATAACATCTGCGAGATGAGCATATGACTTATATCCATCGGGCCCGAGAACTCTGAAATAAAAAACTGATGTCTCCACGGGATGAGGAGAGAATAAAGGTTTAATTTCCAGACCGTCAATATTGTTCCATATACCGCAGTCCAGAACCTCGGGACAGAATACACTGTCAAACATGGATTCATCCTGTCCCATCAGGGCTGAAAGCTTTTTCCTGGCTGTTGCCATGACTGGTGAGGTGGCATAGTACTTAATCTTATGATCAGCCATTATCAGATAGGTAAGACCGGCAAAATGATCATCATGAATATGAGTATGAAATATTCCATCTACATTATTAACAGAAAGACCCATGGCGTTCAGTGAATACTCAATATTGGGTCCCGCATCTATAAGATATATTTTGCCCTGATAACTGATGATGCTTCCCATACAGGGACGTGCATTATCCCAGCCGTTTCCCTCTCCCACATGGATTATTGAAAAATACTCTCTATCAATTTTTCTTGAGTTCAGATGATAAGGTGGTTCATACAGCTCATCTGCATCGAGATTAAGATCAATATCAATACTCTCATCATTATAACGAAGTGTATAACGGTTCAGTCCTGTCCTTTTTAAAAAGACTTCGGGTCTGAGTTCAACTTCCTTCGTATCTACAACAGTGGTTTCGACCAATTCAGATGCATCAAGTATTGTATTAAAGTTGAATTTCATTTTCAGATTCCACATGATATCAATTTCATCACCGACACAGCCGGCTTCTTTAAATTCTTCTCTTGTGGACAGGCCGTAATTTCCTCTGAAAATATAGTTTTTCTGTGATTCAACCTGATCAGAAACTCCAATGAGCCAGGGACTCTGTCCCTTATTTCCCGGATGATCGGGAAGTGCCATACCCTGCTTATACATCATATGAAGAATGGGAAATTCGGCGAGATTGCAGAAATAACCGTTTTGAACAGGGAGATCTGAAAGAAGTATTGCATTAGGACCTGTTTCCATAAAACAGTCATCACGGTCTACTCTGTGAATAATATTTTTATTCTCCAGATGTTTTATGCTGTCCATTGGACAACCACACATGAGATAAAGATCTTTTTCTGGGATCTCCAACCAGAATAGACCAGTCGCAACCTTCAATAGATTCATATGAATCTATTATCGGCTTATTTTTACTCAGGATCTATTTATTTTTTATCAGGCAGTACAATTTTCTAGACAAATCCTATAATGTCACTGATAATATTAGAAAAAAGATAATTTTTGATCTTTATTGATAATTATATGATCATATCATGATCGTTTTAGGGGTTAATATGGCTTATATTATGGCATTGGATCAGGGAACAACAAGTTCCAGAGCTTTGATAATAGAAAAAAACGGAAACATCAAGGCTATGGCTCAGGAAGAATTTACACAAATTTTCCCTCATGAACAGTGGGTTGAACATGACCCTGAAACCATATGGACCTGTCAGAAAGATATGATGGAGAAGGTTTTAAGGGATGAAAAGATTCCTCTCTCTGAAATGGCAGCCATCGGTATTACTAATCAGCGGGAAACTACTGTTGTCTGGGATAAAAATACTGGTGAACCTGTTTACAATGCCATTGTTTGGCAGTGCCGAAGAACTTCCGATCTTTGTTATGAATTAAGTAATGAAGGTAAAGCTTCAATATTCAAGGAAAAAACAGGACTGCCCCTGGATGCATATTTTTCAGGAACAAAAATCCGGTGGATTCTTGATAATGTTGAGGGAGCCAGAGAACGGGCAGAAGGGGGAGATCTTCTTTTCGGTACAATTGATACCTGGCTTATCTGGAAACTCACTGCGGGAAAAGTCCATGTTACAGATATGACCAATGCCTGCCGTACTCTTTTATTCAATATTCATACTCAGAAATGGGATCAGGAGCTTCTCGATATATTGAAGATCCCTGCATCTCTTCTACCCGAAGTCAAATCTTGCAGTGAAATATACGGTTATACAGATAAAAATCTATTGGGAGCCGAGGTTCCTATTTCCGGTATTGCCGGAGACCAGCAGGCGGCCCTCTTCGGACAGATGTGCCTTAAAAAAGGTGAAGTAAAAAATACATATGGAACGGGATGCTTCCTCCTTATGAATACTGGAGAAGAACCCATTCCTTCTACAAAGGGACTTCTCACAACAATTGCCCTTAATATAAACGGTAAAACAACATATGCTCTGGAAGGCAGCGTCTTTATGGGAGGAGCCGTCATACAGTGGCTCAGAGACAATCTCGGTATCATAGATAATGCCCGTCAATGTGATGAACTGGCCGAGCAGACAGAGAATAATGGAGTATATCTTGTTTCTGCATTTCAGGGGCTTGGTGCTCCCTATTGGGGAATGGAGGCTCGGGCGTCCATCAGCGGACTGACCAGAGGAAGTGATAAGAGACAGATCTGCCGTGCAGCTCTTGAGTCCATTGCTTTCCGTACCAGGGATGTTATTGATGTTATGGCAGAAGAATCAGGTATTCCCCTGAATTGCATCCGGGTTGACGGCGGTGCTTCCAGAAGTAATATCCTTATGGAAATCCAGAGTAACATATCCAACACTATGGTCATCCGTCCGAAGTCAATTGAAACAACAGCTCTTGGTGCAGCCTATCTGGCAGGTCTGGCAGTTGGTTTCTGGAAATCCATGGATGAAATTAGCAACATCTGGCAGGAAGACCGTATATTCACCCCCTCAATGGATTCAGATGAGCGTGAATCATTGTATGAAGGATGGAAAATAGCTGTAAAAAAATGTCTTATGTAGTTATGATATCCTTATTAAATTAAATATGATCTGATATATTCTGATCATACATTTGATAAGGATACTTCATATGCCCCGGCTGACAGCTTTAAAAAACAACTCTAAAGGTATAGAAACTCTCAGTAAGATGATAGGCGGCAGTTCTCCGCATCACTGGATGACAGAAACCCTCATGTCAATGGATTCCAATGAAAAAGATCTGCCCTGGAAACGACTGCTTCTCGGCTACGAAGAGGATGTCCTCATCCTTGCCATGCACAAAGATTCAAATCTCCGCTATCACGGCTGCAGTATTCTTATCTATTCTAAGAATGAAAACTGCCGCCGTCATCTGTGGGGAATGTTCCGGGACAGCGAAAGAGCTATCAGGATTTTGATGATCCGCATGTTTCAGTCTGAAGACCGTCACAGACTCTACAATACCCTGTTTAAGATTTATCTCAATGACCCTGTCCCTGAAGTCAGAGAATCAGCCTTCACCAGAATTACCAGGGATTTTTCTGATCTGTATTCTATAAATCCTACTGCTCTGAGCCTGGAAGAAAAGATCCACTGTCTTGAACTGCTTAATATAAAATCATCCCACGATCATGATCTTGCTCTTCAGCTGCTCAATGATCCACAGCCTGGAGTTGTTCTTGCTGCTGGACTCTATCTGGAAAAGACCGGAACTCTGGACAGCATGATTCAAAAGGCAAGATTAAAGGATCATGAGGATATTGATAGAAGAATCGGTCTATTGCAGACAGTTGCTGATCATCAGCTCATATCCTTTCTGGAGAAAAAAGAGAATCTTAATAATGCCGGGTCACTTTTTACTGCACTGTCCCTGTATGAGTCGGGTACACACAGTAATCTATTTGCCTGGACACTGGAGCAGATATTTAATCTGAATGACAGTAAAGCAGTGAACCTTGAGATGAAACACCGGGCTCTTCAATGTCTGACCAGGCAAAAAGATCCTGACAGCCTCATTCTGATCAGAGAGTTACTCAAATCCCCAAAAAGCGAGATACACCCCTACCTTCTTGAACATTTACCAAGTGAAGGCGGTATTATATATTATCCGGTTCTTAAAGATTTTATTCAGGATATAAACTTCCCTAATATTGACAGCCTGTATAAGGCTTTCAAATCTGTTCCTGTTAACCTCTGTCTATCTGATCTCTATTCCCTGATCAGGAACGTTGAACTGAATATTGAAATCAGGCGCAGAGCTTTAATTATTCTCTCTTCGTTTTGTGAATACAGCTGTACTCTTTTTATGCTGGAGAATCTTGATCTTCTGAAGAAAGATGAGATGAAGGATTTGGCTGAATCGGTTTCATCCTGGAACAGAAAAGCCTTTGATAGAGATGTCTCTCTTATTTTTTCACAGCCCGATGCAGCCCTCCACCAGAGCCTGATGGAACTTCTGGCATCAGCAGCTGACACAAATTATATTTCTGAAATTGAAGAGAAACTTCTTTCTCCCCAGGCAAAAACCCGCATTACAGCTCTACACTCTCTCCAGGAACTGAACAGCATTGGATCTATCGAGAAAATGAAAGGTCTGTTTTACGATGCTGAAACTCGTGTAAAAGCTCATACAGCCGCAGTTTTCATTGATTGGGATAAGGAAGAGTGCTTCAATGAGATTCAGGTACTTCTAAAGGATAATTTAGAATTACCGGAAATCCACGATATCATTCTGAAGGCTGCAGAAAAATCTGATAACAGAAAACTGATTCCCATCATTGCCGGTCTATTCAGTAAAGACGGGATTCCTGAGGATCAGCTGATCAATACGCTAAAAATGAAGAAATCCAGTGAAGATATCAGAATTCTGACAGCTCTATACGGAGATTCAGATGAATACACAAAAGAGTGTCTTCAATTACTGTTTAAAAGTATGGGGGAAGAAGCAGAGCAGATCCTATTGTCATTGCTTAGTGATGATGTGAGCAGTTCAGATATAAAAGAGATTCTGGAAAAAACAGGGTTTGTCGAGAAAATGATCGGTAATCTGAAAAGTCCCTTCCCTGGAAAACGAAGAGAAGCAGCAGATGCCCTCTGCAAAATATCCACACAGAATGCCTGCCGGGGACTACTTTCAGCCGCCAGGGATATCAGCCTGGATATAAGGAAAATGGCTCTCAAGGCCCTTTTTCAGGCACAGGAGGACAAGGGTATGCTCAGTCTGCTCAAAGAAGATCCGGATAAGAAAATAAAGCGCCTCGCCCTATGGACAGTATCCAAAATAGAAAAGACCGGCACCCTGTAAAGGATTAACCGGCCTTATATTCAGTCTAAAACTGTTATCTCATTATTTTTTCTGAAAAACTGAAACATCATAGTCTGCGGGTGCTTCATATCCCAGAAGGTTGATAGTAGTTGCACAAACAGAACTGATTCCAAGACCTTCTGTCAGCTTCTCTGAATAATCACCCTTATACTCTGGATCGTAAATGATACAGGGTACGGGATTCAGTGAATGAGAAGTCTTTGATTTGGGTTTACCGTTTTCTTTGATAATGACCTCTCCGGTCTTCTTGTCATGTTCGAACATATCATCGGAGTTACCATGATCAGCTGTCAGAATAAGTACACCACCCGCAGCTTCAACTGCCTTTCTGATTCGACCGATACTCAGGTCCATGGCTTCCATGGAGCAGACAACTGCCTGAAAGACACCAGTGTGTCCAACCATATCACCATTAGGAAAATTCAGCTTGATAAGCTCATACTCTCCACCCTCAATAGTTTCAATTACTTTGTCAGTTATTTCTGCACATTTCATTGCAGGTCTTTGCTCAAAGGGAACAACATCAGAGAGAACTTCAACATAGGTTTCCAGCTCTTCGCTGAACTTGCCTGTTTTGTTTCCATTGAAGAAGTAGGTAACATGACCGAACTTCTGTGTTTCAGAAATTGAGTACTGTTTAACCCCTGTTGCACAGAGATATTCTGCCATGGTTCTGTCTATGGTAGGAGGATTAACAAGATACTGAGCGGGAACATGAAGGTCTCCGTCGTATTCCATCATTCCGGCATACTCAACTGCAGGGACTCTGACTCTGTCAAATTTATCAAACTCATCGCCTTTTTCAAAGGCAGCTGTAATTTCAAGGGCTCTATCACCTCTGAAGTTGAAAAGTATGACGCTGTCACCATCTTCCATGGCTCCTAAAGGAACACCGTCTTCGGCAACGATAAAGGGAGGAAGGTCCTGGTCAATGGCACCAGTTCTCTCTCGGAGAGAGACAATGGCATCGTGGGCGGAATCAAAGAGTTCGCCCTCACCCAGTACATGAGTATTCCAACCACGCTCGACCATGCTCCAGTCCGCATTGTAACGGTCCATGGTGATTTGCATTCTACCACCGCCGGAAGCGATACGTGCATCGAAGGAATCGTCAGAAAGATCTGCAAGATATTTTTCAAGGGGATCAAAGAAATCAAGAGCGGATGTCTCACCCACATCACGTCCGTCAAGGAGTGCGTGAACTCTTACTGTCTTAACACCGTCATTCTTAGCCTGTTTTACCATAGCTTCAAGATGATCTACGTGGGAGTGCACATTTCCGTCTGAAAGCAGACCGATAAAATGAAGAGCCTGATCCTTACCGGCAACATGGCCTGTAAGTTTTTTCCAGACATCCCCTGTGAACATAGCTCCTGATTCAAGAGAAGCTGCAACAAGTTTTGCACCCTGAGCAAATACACGTCCACATCCTATGGCGTTGTGCCCTACTTCGGAGTTTCCCATATCATCATCAGAAGGAAGACCTACAGCTACTCCGTGTGCCTGAAGTTTTGTTACAGGACAGCTGGCAGTCAGTTCATCCAGAGTCTCTGTAATGGCTGCCTGATAAGCATCGCCAGTTTCATATTTACCGTATCCAACACCGTCCATTATACAAAGGACGACGGGACCTCTTCTTTTTTCTATAAAGCTATGTTTTTTAAGGGCTTCTACCACAATAATACCTCTTTAACCTGTGTTTATTTCAGCCTAATAAACATAGTCTGTAAGAGGGTTAAAAATCAAGGGGAGAGGCGTTTGTGTATTCTTAATCAAAATAGAAAAACCCCCTCAAAGTTTTGTCTACTTTGAAGGGGTTAGTACAATAAGATGGTATTTAATAATCAGGCCAGACTTTTATATAATTCTGTAAATATAATACCCAATGCCATAGCCCCGGCATCTGGATGTTCTAAACTACGTTCACCGACATAGCTGGCTCTTCCTTTATTTGCAACCATGAATTTTGTCTTTTCAGCACCATTTCTGGCTGCTGCAGCACCTTGTTCCATAGCGACAAGCATATCTACACCATCATCTGCTCCGGCCCTGAGAGCAACAGTTGTAGGGATAAGTGCATCCAATAATGTTTTATCTCCAAGTTTTGCTTTACCTCTTTTTTGGATACCAGCTACTGCCGCTTCCATCAAGTCTGCAAATTCTGCAAGATTCACTTCTGTTTTCCCTTTGGCACTTTTACCGGCGGCTCTAAAAGCAGAACCCCATATCGGCCCGGATGCTCCACCGCAGTACTCTGTGATAATCATTCCGGCATCTTTTAAAAAAGCACCAATATCTTCTTTGGATAAATCATTCCATTCTTGTTTTAACTGCTTAAATCCTTTTGCTACGGACATTCCAAAGTCACCATCACCAGCGACAGAATCAAGTTCACAAAAATAGACTTCATTTCTGATAATGATTTCACCCATAGTTTCAGTTATTTTAATCATTTCTTCTGTATTTAACGTAGTCATAATAATGTCCTGCACTTATTTTTTTATTGCGATGGTGTTCACTGGTGCATCATAATAATTCTTTAATTCATCATCTAGTTTAAGCATCGTAACAGAAGCCCCAGCCATGTCTAGTGAAGTCATGTAATTGCCAACCATTGTATCGTAAACGCTTATCCCCTTTTCAGATAAAATCTTAGAAATCGAGTTGTTAAATACATAGAGTTCCTGTAGAGGAGTGCCGCCAAAACCATTAACCATAAGCGCGACTTCGTCTCCTTCTATAAAAGGTAAATCAACTAAGAGTAGCTCAAGACAATCGGCAGCCAATTCATCTGGAGTACGAATTTCCTGGCGGGCGACTCCCGGTTCTCCATGTATTCCTACACCAAACTCAATTTCATTTTCAGACAAAGTGAAAGTTGGAGATCCTTTAGCGGGAACGGTACATGAAGTTAATGCAAAACCGATAGACTTTACATTATCAATAACTTTTTCAGCTACAGTTTTAACTTCATCTAAGGATAAGCCCTTTTCTGCTGCAGCCCCTGCAATCTTATGCACATATACTGAGCCCGCAACGCCTCGTCTACCGACTGTATACAAACTGTCCTTTACTGCGACATCATCATTTACATAAACTTTTTCTACTTTAATATCATCATCTTCTTCAGCCATTTCAGCAGCGGCTTCAAAGTTCATTATATCACCAGAGTAGTTCTTGATTATCAGCAGAGTCCCTTTTTTTGATTCTGTTTCGGTAATGGCATTATAGACCTGAATCGTTGATGGTGATGCAAATACATCACCGCATACTGCAACATCTAACATCCCCTCTCCGACATACCCGGCATGAGCCGGTTCATGACCAGAACCACCACCGCTAATAAGAGTGACTTTATTGGAATTCAATTTTTTTCTCATTAACAGTTTATATTTTTCATCAAAAGCAAACTGCTCCGGATGGGCTGCAATCATTCCTTTACACATATCGAGAACCAGAGTCTCAGGTGTATTTATTATTTTTTTCATTCAGCGCTTCCAATTTTATCTGCAGCAAGAATAGCAGCAATAACAGCGTCTTCAGTTACAGGGAACGGCATATTATGGATGCTTTCCTCGGGGATGGTTGAACCTTTGGCTACGGCGCAAATCTTTTCCATGGTCACTTCATTCACCCCAAGGTCCTTCAAGCAGGTAGGAAGTCCAACAGATTTACAGAATCCAATAACTGTCCTGATTTCATCCATGGGTGCATTTTCCAGAACCAGGTGAACCAAGGTTCCAAAAGCAACCTTCTCTCCATGAAAAAAATGATGGGATTCTTCTAAAACGGTCAATCCGTTATGAATGGCATGAGCCGCAGCAAGTCCGCCACTTTCAAATCCTAATCCGGAGAGGAGAATGTTGGTTTCAACAATATTTTCCAGGGCAGGTGTAGCAACATTGGCTTCACAGGCAAGTTTGGCCTTAAGACCATCTTCCAGCAGGGTTTTATAGCATAGGTCAGCAAGAGCCATGGCTGTCATAGTTCCTGAAGCGTCTGCTCGGCCGTTTCCACTGGCATTAACCCTGGCAAAAGCTCTTTTGCAGGATCTGGCTTCAAAAAAAGTAGAAAGGGCATCTCCCATTCCAGAGACAAGAAATCTTGTGGGTGCCATGGCGATTACAGCTGTATCAACAAGAACAACATCGGGATTGCTGACAAAATAAGCATAATCATCAAAAGCCCCATCATTAGTGTACAAAACTGCTGAGGAACTTGTTGGAGCATCGGTCGCAGCAATAGTTGGACAGATAATCACTGGTTTAACACTATCAGCAACACATTTTGCTGTATCAATGGCCTTACCACCACCAAGCCCGACAACAACATCGCAGTCAGCCTCAAGAGCCACTTTTTTAAGACGTGCTATCTCATCTCTGGAGCATTCTCCCCCAAAATCCGAGGTTACAAAACTTATGCCGTATTTCCCAGCTGTGTTATCAAGCTGCTTTTTAACTCGGGCAACATCATCCTTATGTGCTATCAATAATGCTGATTTTCCATATAGGCCGATATATTCTCCTAAATCATTAAGTGCACCTTCGCATTGCACGTACTTACTGGGTGAAATAAATGCTTTTCTCATATACTATTCTCCTCATTATTTTAATAGCTAATTTTCTATTTATTTAATTATCCCATGGAAGTTCCCGGTTGACATTGTATTAAACCACTATGTTAAAGGAACATTTTGTTGAACTATTATCTTCAAAATATATAAATAGTAATATTCAGCAAATTCAGTACTATATTTTACTGTTTAGACAGCTGACCTAAGCAACAATAATACTTATCTTTTCTTATGATTATGATTTGACGGATCATCACTGCTTTGTTATCACTTTTGATAAGCGAATTCTTACAATGCTTCAGAATTATTTTTTTAAAAATATTATTTTATAGTCGTAAAATATCCTAATTCATCATTAATACACTCTGCAACGGAATCTATGGTACCAGTCAGATCCTGAATGGCAGATATAGCTTCAGAGATCCTGGTTAACCCGCCAGACATATGATTGATACCGCATTTAACACTACCGCTTATTTTCTGAACAGTTTCAGCTGCTTTCTCTACTGTCAGAGACTGATCATTTATATCACTTGAGTCCTGTCGAACATCGATAGCCATAGTCTGGAGGGAGTTCATCACTTCCAGGATCTGATCACCACCGACATTCAATTCAATCATACTCTGGCTGATTTCTTTCATTGATCCAAATAGATCTTCAACTTCTTTTTCACTCTTTGTAAAAGTTAGAAGTGTTGTCTCACATGAAGAGCCGGCAAGCAGAATATTCTCAATAATCTCTGTCAGAAAGACTCCAATTTCGCGGGAATTCAGGGAAGACGCTTCCGCAAGTTTTCGTATTTCATCGGATACAACAGCAAACCCCTTCCCATACTCACCGGCATGAGCGGATTCAATTGCTGCATTCATTGAAAGAAGATTTGTCTGAGAAGCAATATCGTCAATTACTAAAATCATATTCCGGATAGCATCAATGCTGTCATTGATTTTCTGAATACTCATGGAAGTCTCTTTTAACTGGTTATTTCCCACCGCAATGGATTCTACCATTGTTTTCAGGCTGCCCTGCTTCCGGACAGTAACCTGTTTTACATTAAAAATAGATGCCATCATCTCATTTACTGCAGCAGAGGATTCTTCAATCATAGAAGTCTGTACCAAGATACTTTGGTTTAGGTTTTCAATTTTTTCTGAAATATACTCAACAGACTGATAGGAACTACCAGCTAATTTATTAAGTTGTTTGATAACTTCATTCATCTCATCTGTACTGATCGTGATTGAATGGATAGAAACTTTTGTTTCCTCCACCTGTCCAATCAGTTTGTCACGGACTCTGAGATTTTCATTAGAGATCCCTTTAATCATAGCTATAATCCCTTTCAGAGTGTTCTGAAAGAGGGTAAGATTATTGTTTAAGTGATACAAATCATCCTTTGTTTCAATTTCAGTTATTGTAATCAGATCTCCATCTTTCAGACGGCTGATACTGCCTTCTATATATTTAATATTAACTACAATTTTATTAGCAAAAAGGAGACTTAGAATGAAAATAATAGTTAGAATAACTACAATTGCTCCTCCTGAAACCAGTCTCGATTTCTTTCCTATTCTGAGAGCTTCCTGATTGATTGCGTCAAATTGCTTTATTATTGCAGTAAGAGAACTATCCAGGATATTTTCATATAAACTATGCTCATATAGGAAATCTGTAATGGCCAGATTAAAAAGAGAATTCTGTTGTTTCTCACTATTTTGCAGGGCAAATTTATCTTTGTAGAGTATTACAAAGTTTGAGGAATCTGTTACAAAGTGAATTTCATCAACTGCTTCTCTGAACCTTGATTCTTCCTGCTTGAATTGATCCAGATTCTCTAGTCTCATTTCATTCCAGCTAACAGTAATATCCAGAGCTTTTGCAACATTAGAACTTTTAGAGCGGATAAATTCAATTTTTTTTACTTCTTCAAAGGCCATACTGGTTTTGCCTGCAGCATCATAAAAATCTTCTACACTCTCCATATAGGGGGATTGGCCCAGAAGACGAGAAAAAAGAATTTGTTCATTAAGAATACTGTCTTTGAGAGATGTCAGGGTCGCCGTCTCTCTCTCTATCGTTTTAATATTTCCAAGGGAGAGGAAATACCCTCCTGCTATGAGGATAAAAGATGATAGAATAATGGAGATAAGTGCGAATAATTTACTTTTTATTGACATATTGTATCACCCATAAAGTTATTGAATTATATGTTCATTTTCGTTCATGATTATTAACTGGAAATTGTTTCAATCTATAAATTGGTCTTAAAATCATCTACAGAAAAGAAGGGCCCTGATGAATCAGGGCCCTTCCAATCAATTAGAGCTTTTTAGTTCCACTCTTTGATCAATTCATCATAGGCAATGGTTTTAGGTTCTTCATCAGGCCGTTCGGCTTTAGGAGAACCAGGCTGATCCAGCCAATACTGGGGATCTCTCTCGGGATTCAATTCGGGAGAGAACTGTTTAAGATTCATTTTACCCATCAGGTCATCCATATCACGAGCCAGATTGTCCATAGATTCCTGAGGAGTTGTATCACCTGTAACGGCAGTAGCGATATTTTTCCACCACTGTTCTGCTAACAGAGGATAATGGGGAACATTGGGTCCAGAGTCAGTCCACATATATTCTACGGGAGATTTGTAAAATGTTACGATTCCGCCGTAGGTTCCTTTTTTCTCTTCCTCAGCAAGATAATCAGAGAATACTGTTGATTTACGTACAGGAGTACGTCCGACAGTGAATTTTTTCAAGCTGACAGTTTTTGAACTTGCAAACTGAGCCCATAGCCATGCTGCTGCACGATCATCACCAGTTACACTATCCTTAAGAATTGTCCAGCTACCAGCATCCTGATATCCGACTTTCATGCCTTCATCCCAGTACTTTCCGTGGGGAGTAGGTGCAACACGCCAAAGTGGTTTACCATTCTTATCGGTTACAGGGCTTTCTGGATCATTAAATGCAGGATCTGCGAGCCAAGTAATATACTGAAAAGGACGCTGTGCAATATTCCCGCGAGAGGGAGTGGGTCCAGCTTCAGACCAGGTCATTGATGCGGCATAATCTGGAGCATAATTCTTCATCCAGTCAACATATTTGGTTAATGCATAAACGGCGGCAGGGCTGTTTGTTGCACCACCACGGGATACACTGGCACCCTTTGGTATTTTATTTTCTACACGGATTCCCCATTCATCAACGGGAAGACCATTGGGGATTCCTACATCACCAACACCTGCAATAGAAAGCCATGCATCGGTAAAGCGCCATCCCAGAGATGGTGATTTTTTACCATAGTCCATGTGGCCATATACTGGTTCACCATCAATAGTACCATCGCCATTTACTTCATTAGTAAAGAAGTTGGCAATGTCTTCATAAGCAGCCCAGTTGACAGGGACACCAAGATCATATCCATAGATAGCTTTGAACTGTTTCATAATATCAGCATCAGTAAACCAGTCATACCTGAACCAATAAAGGTTTGCAAATGCCTGGTCGGGAAGCTGTAATTGATTACCATCATAATCCTGACCAAACTCAGGGTTCAGCCAGTCATTAAGATCCAGCATTGGATTAGTAACTGCTGCACCTTCTCCAACCATATAATTGTTGAGGTTCAGAGCACTGTTCGCTCTCAGATGGGTACCGATCATATCGGCATCATTTACATAGATATCATATAATTTTCGGCCTGTTTGAATCTGGCGCTGGATACGGTCTACAACTTCACCTTCTCCAATAATATCATGAGTAACCTTTATGCCGGTAAGCTCTGTAAATGCTTCAGCCAGCACTTCAGATTCCCATTTATGTGTCGCAATACCTTCGGCACAAGATACGATTTCCATACCACGATATGGTTCTGCTGCCTTTATGAACCATTCCAGTTCCTGACGTTGCTCCTCTTTAGTGAGAGCCGATGGACTGAATACTTCAATCCACTTTTCAATAGCCTCACTGCTCTCTTCAGCAGTTGCTCCCTCCTGCTGGCCTTCACCAAACAGTACACCGGGAACGATCAGACACGTTGCTACACATAGCAGCAATAGGGTTTTTCTCATAAACCTCTCCTTTTTTATTTTTTGTTCTTCATTACATTTTTGAAAATAGTCACCATCATTTTCTTATGAATATGATGGATATTATCCCCACTTAAACACACTGAAGAACCAAAGAACCAATATTATTACGGCAACAACTAAGAAGTTATCCCCAAATATACCAAGCCAGAAAAGAAAAAATACGATCGAAGAATAGACTGCGATAAAGAGCCTGTCTCCACGACCAGTTTCGATGGGAAGAAACCCTTTTCTATCAACATTCGGGCGGTAAACACCCAGAATACTCAGGAAAATAATGGAACCAAATACACCAATCATAAAAAGTGCACTCGGCAGGGTCCAATACATCCATCCGAAAGTTTGAACTAACCAATTTATCATTTATTACACCCTTCCTAAGGCAAAACCTTTTGCCATGTTATTTCGTACGAAATATACAACCAGGGCACCAGGAATTATTGTAAGTACACCTGCTGCCGCCAGAAGCCCCCATTTGACTCCCTCTGCACCTATTCCAACAGTCAAAGTAACAACAACAGGTTTTGCATTTACAATGGTTGCAGCCTTTGCAATGATCAATTCAACCCATGAGAAAGTGAAACTGAAAAATGCCGTCACACCAATTCCGGGTGCAATGAGAGGAATAAAGATCTTTCTGAAAAAGTGTACGAAGCTGTACCCGTCAACAAATGCTGTCTCATCAATCTCCTTTGGAATACCTGACATAAATCCCTCAAGTATCCAAATGGCCAGTGGTACATTGAATAAACAATGTCCCAAAGCAACTGCTAAATGAGTGTCATGAATATGAAGGGTATAGAACAGCTCTGTGAATGGAACGATAAAAACTGCGGCCGGGGCCATCCTGTTCGTGAGTAACCAGAAGAACAGGTGTTTATCACCAACAAATTGATATCTTGAAAAGGCGTAAGCTGCTGGAACAGAAACTAAAAGTACAATGATAACGTTAAGGCCAACATAAATAAGAGAGTTTGCAAAACTGCTCATCCACACACTTGAAGTAAATATCTCTATATAATTCTCAAAAGATATGTTTTTGGGAAAATAAGATAGTCCACTCAGAATTTCGGCATCTGTCTTGAAAGAAGTAATCAACATCCAATAGATTGGAATACTCAACAAAATAAAATAAGTAATTAAAAATATGTATCTTTTTTTAAGTTTACCACTTACATGTGTCATGCCTTCTGACCCCCACCCTGTCCTACTCTATTTAAAACCTGAAAAAACAACCAACTGACGACCATGACAATTACAAGATAAATAATTGAGACAGCCCCTGCGTAACCCAATTCATATGATTCTGCTTTTCTTGCGACAAACATACTCATATAGGTTGTTGTATCCCCTGGACCACCACCTGTAAGAAGTAGAGGTTCAGCATAGATTTTAAAGGAGTCCATAAATCTCAGGAGAAACCCGAGAACCAGTACAGGTCTCAGTTTAGGAAGTGTTACAAAGCGAAAAGTATTCCAGGAAGAAGCACCATCAATCTCTGCCGCACGGAAGAATGCATCCGGTATAGCCAGGTATCCCGAATATGCCAGTAAAACAACCAATGGTGTCCAATGCCACACATCCAGAATAAAAACAGTCATAGTCGCATCTAAAGAATTCAACGATACATTGTATGAATAGTTAATCCAGCTTAGAACCTCAGGAATCAGGCCAATATCTGATTGTGAGAACAGTCTCCATACAATTCCGACTACATTATAGGGAATCAGAAGGGGTATACCCAACAATACAAGTGATATGCCGACACCAATTCCTTTTTTAGGAAGGGATAGTGCAATCATAATTCCCAGTGGGATTTCTACTGCTAGAATAGCAATGCTAAAAAGAAGCTGACGCCATAATGGATAGGCTACACTGTTTCAGACAGTAATTACTCGGACACATTATAATTTCCAGATATAATAGATGTGAGGGTTTAGATGATAGAGAATAATGAGAAGTCCAATATGTCGAAACGATATACAGAGG
>NZ_QQPQ01000047.1 GCF_003346715.1 Oceanispirochaeta sp. M1 | reverse complement strand
ATGTAAATGTACTTATCAAATCTATTAGGTATAAAAATACCACTGTATATATAACCAGTATCTAGTATTTTCTGCTCTAGATTTTGAACCTCATCTATGAATTCCTGATCAGTAGAACTTTTTATAGATAACAATCTCACATATGATTTATCATATTCTTTAATATTATATTCTATTATAGCTGCCAGTAGTTGGTACTCATAATTAGTTGATTCTAATCTAAGACCCTTATTTAAGCTTTCTAAACTATTCTCCAATGCATTTCTTTCATAATATGCTTTACCTAAATTAAAATAAGTATCCGCATGTTTTCTCGCTGAAACATTCACTAACTTATCAACTTCTGAAACATCAATTTTTAATTTTTCGAACTGCTCATCACTATATTCATATTCAAATTGAATTTCATTCTTATGTTCTTCTTCACTATTTGTTTGACAGCTCATTAAGCTGACAATTAGTGAAATTAATACTATTTTTTTCAATTTGTTTTCCTTTTGCACAGATAACGCCCGCATCAGCTGCAATTTTGTCCCGAAGGGTTGGCGTAGTTTTTGAAATGAGCGAAGCGACTTCAAAAACTATGACAAAAAAATTGTCAGTTGCATGCGATTGTTATATTTTTCTTCTGTCAGAGCTGCCCCCCGACTCCTTTATATTTCTCTACAAATGAAGCTATTTTTTGGAATACGCTTTGTTTTTTCGTTTTATATTGAGGATTTAAAGGACTCATTTTAGGCAAAGTAGAATTTAATTCAGTACCATTTTCACTTGCGTATTCTCGCCTTAATGATGATATGATATATCGTTTCGCTGCCTCTTCATTAAGGTTTTCGGAACTTATCAATTCATCAGCTTCTCGCTTTTGTTCTGCCTGAGCAAATATAAAGAAGGCATCAATAATACCGGCTTTATCATCCAAATCATCCAGGTTGGTTTTATTAATGAAATCTACAATAAGACTTTCTTTTGCTCTATTACCAAGGCTGGCCCGGATAAGTCTTCTAACTTCTTCAATCAGGTCTGCTTTGCTTTTATTTTTTTTGTTATGTTCAAAAATCAATTCAAGAATGTAGTCCAGGTTGATTTCCTGGGATTTGAGTAGATCAACTTCAAAGACCACATCATCCCAATCAATTTTGGAGGACTCTTTTTGATCAGCTGCTTTTTCACGGCGCAACCAGTCGCGTGTATCATTATAGGTTGATCGATAATCCTGAATTAAGCGTTCAGAGGGAACAACTATTGATTGCATGGCTTCGATGTCTTCGCCATTTAGATAATGTTTTTCTTTGAATTCTTCAATTGCTTCCGGGTCATTCATATCTACATTTTGTAAAGCTTTTAAACCGGCAAACTCATCGTAGTTATTAAGTATGTTTTCAACCCTTAAATATTCACCAAATAATTTAACGAAATCTTTTTTGTCTTTCTCTTTTTCTATTTCTTCAGGATTCGGAAAACGGCTTTGTAATTCTTTTACCACATCAAGATAACCACGCCGAGCTTCACCTGTTGCTATATCGGTAAAGCCTTCCATGTATTCCTTGTAGCTTTTTTCTAGCACTACATTTTTGGTGTTCTTGTCCCCAAATAAGGTAATGGCATCCACTGTAAACTTTTCTAAGTCCCGAAAAGTTATAATATTTCCAAAAGTTTTCGTTGCATCATAAATACGATTAGTACGTGAGAATGCTTGCATTAAGCCGTGGTAACGGAGATTTTTATCAACAAAAAGAGTATTTAATGTAGGTGCATCAAAGCCAGTTAAAAACATTCCTACTACAATTAATAAATCTACTTCCTGCTTTTTTACCCGTTGAGCAAGATCACGGTAATAGTTTTGAAACCCTTGGCTGTCTACGCCAAAATTGGTTTTAAATGCTGAATTATAATCGGCAATAGCAGAACTTAAGAATTCTTTGGCACTGCTTTCCATGGCAGAAACTTCAAAACTTTCATCGAGAATTTCACCAATAGCGTCCTGTTCTTCATTGGCAGCAAAAGAGAAAATGGTCGCCACATTCAGTTTTTTACTATTATCTGTCTCAGCTTGTAAGTTTCTAAAGGATTCATAGTATGCTTTAGCAGCATCAACACTGCTGACGGCAAACATGGCATTAAAACCGCTGGCACCAGCATAGGAACGGTGGGTTTTCTGTCGAAAATTCTTCAAGATGTATTGCGTAATCTCGGTTATACGATCGGGATGTAACAAGGCTTGTTTATTTTCAGCAGCAGTCAGTTTCTTTTCGTCCTGCTCAGTTTCAATGTCCTTAAATTTTGGACGTACATCGTTATAGTCCACTTTGAATTTTAGTACTTTTTCATCTCGTATGGCATCGGTAATGACATAGGAATGCAGTTCCCGACCGAATACACTGCCCGTTGTTTCCGCTCCTAATGCGTTTTCTGGGAAGATGGGTGTACCGGTAAAACCAAACTGGTAATATTTTTTGAATTTCTTTTTCAAGTTCTTTTGAGCTTCGCCAAATTGGCTGCGGTGAGCCTCATCAAAGATAAATACCACCTGTTTCTGATAAACAGGCAAGTCGGTTTCACTTTTCATCAGGTTATTAAGCTTTTGAATGGTGGTAACGATGATTTTATTGTCTTCTTTATCCAGATTACGTTTTAAACCTGCTGTACTGTCGGAACCATTGACACTATCCGGTGAAAATCTCTGATACTCTTTCATGGTTTGATAGTCCAGGTCTTTCCGGTCCACTACAAAAAAGACCTTGTCAATAAAGTCCAGTTCTGTTGCCAATCGGGCAGCCTTGAAGCTGGTCAAGGTTTTTCCCGAACCGGTAGTATGCCAGATAAAGCCGCCGCTCTCAGTTTTGCTCCAGTTTTTGGCTTGATAGGCGCTTTTTATTTTCCATAATATACGCTCTGTAGCAGCAATTTGGTACGGGCGCATGACCAGTAAGGTATCACTGACATCAAAAACCGAATAATGGAGAAGCACATTTAACAGAGTATTCTTCTGGAAAAAAGTGGCTGTAAAGTCTTTCAGATCTTTAATGAGCGTATTATCAGACTTGGCCCAGTTCATCGAAAAGTCAAAGCTGTTTTTATCCCGTTTAGTGGTATTCGCAAAATAACGGCTATCCGTACCGTTGGAGATTACGAAAAGCTGTAGATATTTAAATAAGGAGTTTTCCGCATTGAAACTCTCTTTGCTGTAGCGATGAACCTGATTAAAGGCTTCCCGGATAGCCACACCCCGTTTTTTCAGTTCGATTTGAACCAAAGGTAAGCCGTTGACCAGAATGGTCACATCGTAGCGATTAGCCTGAATGCCGGTCTGTTCAAACTGTTTAATAACCTGCACTTTATTACGGGCAATATTCTTTTTGTCCAGTAGGTAGATATTTTCAATATGCCCGTCATCAAAGACAAAATCATGAATATAGTCATTATGAACTTTACGGGTTTTATCAATAAGATTGTCGCTAGGTCTGTCCAAGTACTCTTCAACAAAACGTTTCCACTCGCCGTCTTGAAACTCAACACTATTGAGAGCCTGTAATTGCTCTCGCACATTATCCAGCATCTTTTCTATTGTATTTAAACTGGGTAAATATTCATAGCCTTGATTTTGCAGGTCTTCAATGAGCTCCCGTTCCAGTTCGGCTTCGCTTTGATAGTTTTCACAGACCTGCCATTCTTTGGTGTACTTATCGAGAACTATAAATTTGTTTGTTTCTGCGATGGGTTTGGTGTAATCAATCATTTTGGACTCCCTCTTGCCAATAACCATAATTATTCATTAAATGCTCAAGTAAGAAATTTACAGTTTGCTTTTCCTGCGGAGTTGGTTCTGCGACAGCTTCATTTGACAATGTTGAATGACTTGTGAATTGAATTATGCGGTTTAAATAGACTTTTTTATCACCAGGTAGCAATTCTGACCATCTCGGATAGCCCAGAAAACTTGCTGTTTTTTCATATAAATTCCGTAAAAGAGTAAAATGATATTTCTGGATAGAATTCTCAGCGATAGCCTGTTTAATAAGCTGTTTTAAATAGAGATGGTAGGAAAAGCTATGGTTTGAATCACCTCTCTTTTCAAGTAGTTCAAATGTGTCATCTTCATTTCGATTTAAAATATAACCAGATTTCAAACTAAGTTCGTTGTAAAGAACATTATAAAAGAGGGGATTGTGTGTTGATATGATAAACCTAAGTCCTTGTCCATTGGTGAAATCACTTGATTTGATCAATTGTGCAACATGTACCGCCAGTTCAATTAAGCGATTTTCATCTAATGAACTTACAGGATCGTCAATAAAAACATATTCCAAATGATCAAACCTATTAGTTTCCCTTTCTGTTGGTTCAACAATATTTAACACTTCAACAATCTGTTCAAGCAGGCTATAGAAAACACACCATATAAAATTGCTTTCTTCACCTTTGGATATCTTAATGTGTTCAAGGTTTTCGTCGTCGCCTCTTTCAATTGAAAAGCTGACTTCTGAAAAGTCTTCACTGAATTTGGGCATTAAAAACTGATTTGTATAGTGCTGGAAGTTTTCAATTATATTCGGTTCCTGCCCCTGCTCTTCAAGAACCCACTTGGTAAAATTGTTTGGCTGTATTTTTAGTTTTCGCTCAGTGTCGCTATTTAGATCATTATCCCAGTAAAAAAGATCCTCTGTAAACGCATTGTAGTAAATGACCTTGCCCTGATCATCATCTCCTTCATAATAGCCTTCATTTTTTGGTGAAATAAGTTGCTTCAATTCTCCTGAAAGTCTTGTCTTCCCTGTTCCGTTGAAGGCATAGATCAGCTGCACTTTCTTATTAGAATCTTTCAATTGCTGGGCTATTTCTGTCAATGCTTTACTCATGCTGATGCTTCAACCTCCTTTTGGGGGAATCTAAGCAGCAAATCACGGTAGTATTCGTATTGCTTTGTGCGTAATTCTATTTCACGGGGGAGACCTTCGGAGATGGAGTTGGTTAATGTATCGAAATTGTCCAATATTGCGACGATACGTTTTTGCTCAGTAAGCGAAGGAATTGGAATATTATACGAATCAAATTCCTTCACACGAACATGAGGAACACCTGCACCCTTTTTCATAGAATGAATATGATCTTGCTTATTCTGAAGAAAGTAATAAACATATTTAGGATCAAGGACATCTGTATCTGGTTGAACACTAAACGCATCAGTTAGAAAAATCGGTTGATTCCAATAGCTTACATACCCGGCATATGCACCTGATCGAGCAATAACAATGGTTTCACCCTCTCGATTACTCTCATTATGACTGTAGGTTGGGACCGGTCCATTTGCAACAACAGGAATATCTCCAGCGGTTGTCTGTTTTTTTGTTATTGCAGTGCCTCTGCGAAATATCGCGACCTCCCCCAAAGTCTTCCACTTTACTTCCCCCGCTTCAAAACTCAACAACTGCTCCCGATAGTATCCATACTGCTTTTTCCGCAAGGTAAGCTCGGTGGTAAGCTCGGTGGTAAGCTCGGTGAAAGCGTCCAGAATGCGGACAATTTCAGCCTGGATAGTCAGGGATTTCTCCGGGTTGTCAGGACAGGGGATGGGGATGGGGATTTCGACCATCTTCCCTTTTGTCAGCTTTGCTCTACCACCACCTGATAGATGTGGAATGAAGTTAACTATGCTTAAATAATGAAACAGAAACCTTGTGTTCAATCCAGATTTTCCGCGTACAACATGAACATGATTGTTAGCCCAAAACTTTCCTGTTGCATATTGAATTGAATATTTCTCTAGGCTAGCTGATCCGTCTTCAGCAATAAGAACATACTCGCCATCGTGAGTATGACCATCGACATAATCCTGAATATTGTTCGCACCGTAATATGGCGTATTTCCAGATATGCGCAAGGATGCTTTGACAGGCTTACGCCCTCTATTCGCCACTTCAACAAAGCTTTCATCTCCTAGCAGTCTCCATTCAACCTCAACCCCATCGAGCAGCTTCTCCATAAAACTCAGTTCGCTCATGCCTCTGCCCCTTCAATCTCCGCTACAATAGCATCAATATCCGTCCTGAGCTGATCAATTTTGGAAACAGTGGTTTTTATTTCGCCATTAAGCTGAGTAATATCAATCACTTCCCGCGTATCTTTGGCTTCCACATAACTGCTTACCGATAAATTGTATTCATTGCCAGAAATTTTGTCGTAGTCCACTGATTTGGCTACATGATCAACATCTTCTTTACGGTCAAACATATCCATAATGTTCTGAATATGCTTAGGAGTCAGCACATTGTTATTAGTCTCTTTTTTAAAGAAGTCTTCACCGCTGGCATCGATAAACTGGATTTTTGTATCGGTTTTATGTTTAGATAACACCAGAATATTCACGGCGATTGTAGTTCCGTAGAAAAGATTTGGAGCCAGAGAAATCACTGTTTCCACATAGTTATTATCTACAAGATATTGACGGATTTTCTGTTCTGCGCCACCACGGTAAAAAATACCGGGAAAGCAGACTATGGCAGCCCGGCCCTTGCTGGATAGATAGCTCAAAGCATGGAGAACAAAAGCAAAATCAGCCTTGGATTTCGGGGCGAGTACACCTGCCGGAGCAAAACGTTCGTCATTTATCAGTGTCGGATCATCGGAACCGATCCATTTCACCGAATAGGGAGGATTGGAAACTATTGCATCAAAGGGTTTATCGTCCTGAAAATGGGGTTCCGTTAAGGTGTTTCCTAACTGCATATTGAATTTATCATAATTAATATTGTGCAGAAACATATTCATACGAGCCAGGTTAAAGGTGGTGTGATTGATCTCCTGCCCGAAAAAGCCTTCTTCGATAATGTGGGCATCAAAATGTTTTTTCGCCTGAAGAAGCAAGGAACCGGAACCGCAAGCGGGGTCGTATATTTTATTTACACTGGTTTGTTTGTGCATGGCCAGTTGGGCTATCAGCTTTGAGACATGCTGGGGAGTGAAAAACTCACCTCCCGATTTTCCGGCATTAGCGGCATAGTTTGAGATCAGGAACTCATAGGCATCACCGAAAAGGTCGATGTGGTTATTCTCAAAATCGCCCAAATTTAACCCTGCCACACCTTTTAATACGGCAGCCAAACGGCTGTTTTTGTCTTTAACCGTGTTTCCTAGCCGGTTACTGGTGGTGTCAAAGTCCGCAAATAGACCTTTTATGTCCTTTTCTGAATCGTAGCCATTGGCTGAACTTTCAATGGCGGTGAATATTGCTGCCAGGTCTGTGTTCAGATTTTCGTTGGTATTGGCATTAGCTGATACATTTTGAAAAAGTTGGCTTGGGTAGATGAAATAGCCCTTTGTTTTGATGGCATCATCTTTTATGTCGTCTGTAATTACATCATCTGTGAGTTTTGCATAATTGATACTATCATCGCCGCCTTCGATATAATTGGAGAAATTTTCACTAATGAAACGGTAAAACAGGGTTCCCAATACATATTGTTTAAAATCCCAGCCATCTACCGAGCCTCGGACATCGTTGGCGATAGACCAGATTTGGCGTTGTAGTTCTGCGCGTTGTTGTGAACTTGACATGGTGTTTCTCCTGTTCCTATATGTTCAATACATCAAGGATGCTTTTTTCTTATAATATTTCTTATTTTACAGTAAATTGCCTGATATTTATAGGTGTATTAATCAATGCGAATTTGTTCAAATTTGAATAAATATAACTTAATTTCTAACCTGTTCCATATAACCCAGAGATATAAACCCATACCGGACTACATCAATAATTCTGCAATGTAATTCACAACGTACTATCCTATAACTGAGTGGATACTCTGGTTATATAGATTCAGTACAATATGCTGAATTGTGATTAGAGACTGTTTAATTATACTGTCTTTGGATAAATGGCATATCGGCCAAAAGGTTCAATTTCAAGGTATAGGGGAGTAAAAAAGAGGTATGAGGAGAAATTAGAGCTTGAAGTGTTTGCGTCAAGGATCGTAAGTGTGCCTTCGGCAGTCCCGCAGGGACGGAACCACTGAAGAGCCTGGCCGCCCCCGGCGGGACGCCCTGAATATTAGAATAACAATCCCGGAACCAGGGCAATGATGTAGCCTGCACTCAGAATAGTAAGATTCTTAACAGAGAGGACAAAAGTTTCTGCTTTGATCTGTTTTGCCTCAAACATTCTGATGTGTTTCTGAATGATTGGGAAACTCAAGAGAGAGAGGAGTGAGAAATAAGGAAGGATGCGGAATACGACAGAGGCAATGATAAAAAGGTAGGCCCCGTAGTAGGAGAGCCGGAAGATCAGCAGAGAGTTTTTGACTCCCACATAGTAGGGGAGGAGGAAACGGTCATTTTTAATATCCTGTTCCAGGTCACATATGTTATTGGCAAGCATGAGGTTTGAGATAATAAAAACAAAGGGTGCCGATATCATGGCGATAGAGATAGTTTCTCTCAGATCCAGCCGCAGAAAAAGCTGGGCTTCCTTTACTGAGATAACTGCCATGGATGGGGCATGGATATAGACCGCAATATAGACAATGACAAAGCCCATCATAAAACCTGAAAGGATCTCTCCCAGGGGCATACGGGAAATGGGGATGGGTCCGAAAGTGTAGAAGATACCCAAAAAGAATGAGATAACTCCCAGGATCAGAACGATCCATCCTGTGTTGATTGTCAGAAGGATTCCAGCAGCCATGGCAATTGCCAGCATAAAAAATATGATGAACCGCACGGTGTTTACCGGAATTGAATCCATACCGATTATGTTGTGGTTGTCCCTGTAATCATGATCCACTGCCTTTTTGTAATCCATATAGTTATTAATGGTTGTTGTAGTCATATCAAAAAAGAGCAGAGATACAAACATCAGGCCGAGGTTCTGTAGATTCAGACTTCCGTATCGGTACAGGCTGAAAAGTGTGGCAAATATAAAGGGAAACATACTGGCTATTTTTGTCTGAATTTCCACCAGCTTTAAGAAAGATTTAAGCTTCATGCGTTACTACTCCCGGTAATTTGTTTTGATTCGTTAAAGATTCTGCACCCTTCTCCGTGAGCCCAGAAAGCTCCTATAAACTGTCCGGCGGAGAGGGCGATAACTATACCCTTAAAACCTGCAATTCTGGAACCGATAAAAGCCAGGGGAATGATAACCAGGATATAGGCGAAAATATTGAGACGGGCCGATGCCCGGGGATGTCCTGATGCATTGAGAGACTGGTTGATCCATGTCATATAACTGAGGGCTGCCGCGGCGACGGCTGTGACTCTCAGATAAAAGGCTATATGACTGATTACCTCCAGATCGCTGCTGAATATTCCGGCCAGAACTGGTGCCAGAAGCATAAGAACTGCAAATGAAGCGGCACCGTAAACCAGGGACAGTCGGAGTGATATATTTCGGATCTTAAGAATCCTGTCCATTTTTCCGGCGCCCCAGTTCTGACCGATCATAGGTACCAGGGCCATGGAATAGGACATCATAAAGATCTGAATAAACCCTTCTATCCTGCTTCCAGCGGCCAGGGCGGCAACGGCGACGGCTCCTCCTGCTGATGCTGCCAGACTTGTCAGGACTCCCCGGGTAAGGGGAGGAAGAAGCAGAGTCATGGCGGCAGGGATTCCCACATGGAGTATGCGCCCCCAGGATTCCCATATTTCCTTAAGAAGGGGGTGTGAGAAATCCACCAGCCCCGCATGAAAATGGAGAAAACCCAGAGTGGCAATCATTCCGAAAAATCGGGAAAGGATGGTGGCATAGGCAGCCCCTTTAATTCCCATTGCAGGGACTCCGAAGTATCCGAATATGAATATGGGGTCCAGAATGACATTTATAATGGCTATGATCATCATGACAATGAAGGGTCTGATCATATCTCCTGTTGCCCTCAGACAGCTGTCGGAGATGGGAGGCATGGTGATCGTTATGGCTCCCAGATACCATATAAACATATATTCTTTAACAAGAGTGAGGGATTCACCGGAAGCTCCCATAAGACGAAACAGGGGGTCCAGAGTCAGGAGTCCAGCAATACTGATAAAAGCGACCAGAATGACTGACAGAAGGATGCCGTCTGTGGCGGTTCTCTTCATCAGGTGATGATTCCCCTCCCCCATGGCACGGGAAAGGACAGAGCCTGCTCCAAGACTGATTCCCGATGCGGCCGAACCGATAATCATGACAACCGGAAATGTAAATCCCATGGCTGCCAGTGGTTCTGTTCCCATACGGGAAACAAAGTAGGTATCAGTAAGATTAAAGATCATGATTCCCAGCAGACCGCCTATATTCGGCCAGGTGAGAGACAGGAGCTGTTTGAGTAAGGGTCCATCTGTGAGGAGGGCCCTTTTACCTTGAGATGAAATCATGATTCTTTATAGCAGGAATATATGAAAAATATAATGGATTTTTGAATTTTCAGGGGAAAAGCAAGCCCCCCTCTCCCACAGCCTGCTGATAGTTGAAATAGGCTTCCAGATAGTCGTATATGGCTTTGTAATAGTTTAATTGGGCTCCGTCCAGATTAAGGAGGGCATCCTTTAAGTCCAACTGGGTAGCCAGACCGTTCCTTGAGGAGATTTCCATTATTCCGTAGGCTTTCTTAGCTATTTTCAATGTGGTCTGGGCGACCTCTATTCTTGATGATGATTCTTCCAAAAGAAGCCTGAGGTTATTGATCTCGGTTTGAACATCATCCTGTTTTTTGAGGATGGACATGCGGGTTTTATCAAGTTCCAGCTTTGCCTCTTCCAGTTTGGAAAAACGACTTCCACCGTAGAATATGGGGATGGTGAGCTGTAGTCCTGCCTGCAGGGCTCCTATTCCGTCTTCCAGGTCAAAATCATTTGTATGCTTCTGCCAGCCATATCCTGCGGAGGCCGCCAGGGTGGGATAGAATTCGGCTCGAACCATGGAGATATTGATATCGTTCAATTCCCTCTGGTTGATGAGAATATTGTAGTCCGGCCTTGTGCTGAGTATGCTGCCCAATTCTGTTTCTGTTGGAATTTCAGGAAATGAGCTGAGGCTTCCTGTCAAGATGAGTTTCTCATCAGGATCGATGCCTCCCAGATGTTTGAGGTTGCTCATGGCCAGATCTCGGTTCCGGGCGGCCTGGCTGCTGTCGGGAATATTGATTTGCCAGTTAACTTCGGCCTGTAACACTTCCAACTCCGAGGCCAGGTCGTTTTCATATCTCTTTTTAATATCCAGGTAGGTTTCATATGCGTTGTCTTCGGTGGATTTCTTCACCTTATAAACCTCATCCAGGAGGATAGTCTGGTAATAGACTTTTTTTCCGGCTGTGAGGATTCCCTGCCGGGAGGCCTCGTATATGCTGCCCGTGAGGTCCTGATACTTCTGACTGGCCTTGAGAGCCTTGGTGATTTTCATATCAAACAGGTTTTGCTGAACTCCCACGGAAAGGGAAAATTCATTATCGCTGTTATATCGAACCGGCTCATAAGCGATGGGATAGATACCTATGGCGGCGGAGTCGGCTGTACCATCGGCATAAGCGGGCATGGGTTGTTCGATTTCCAGAAAGTTACGATTATATCCGGCCTGTCCCTGGACCATAGGACGGTTGGCTGCTCTGACCTGATTTTCCTTGTTAGCCGCCAGATCCTGGTCTAGACGTGCCATGTAAAGATCCTTGCTGTTTTTCTCTATAAGCTGGAGATAATCATCCAGGTCCAACCCCTGTGCCTGCAAAGAGCTGAAGCTCAGGATAGACAGGAGAAGCAATGTTGCTGTTTTTTTCATATTTGATCCTTCAGGGCTTTTATATGGTCAGCCTTTTCTTTTTTAGATTCAACGATGTTCTCCACGGCAGGTATGAAGAACAGGGTCAGCAATGTGGCAGCCAGAAGTCCGCCGATACTGACCACACCCATGGGCTGCCGCATCTCAGCAGCGGATTTACCGATTCCCAGGGCCATGGGCATGAGCCCCAGCATTGTAGCGATATTAGCCATCAAAATGGGCTGCAGTTTTACGGGACAGGCCTTGATAAGAGCATCATGGATATTCATACCTTCCCGGCGGAGCTGATTAGTGTAATCGAGTATGAGGATGGCGTTGTTTACAACCATACCCACAAGCATGATGATTGCCATCATGGATACCATATTGAGAGTCATCCCTGTTAAGAGAAAAATACCAGCAACCCCGATCAGAGAAAGAGGAACGGTAGAGAGTATTAAAAGAGGCTGGCCGAATTTCTCAAGAACGGCTGCCAGGAGCATATAGGTCAGCAGGATGGCTATGCCGAAGGCAAAGGCCATGGCGCTGATGGTTTCTTTCATCATCTCGGCACTTCCGGACCATTTGAGTGAGAGTTCGGAATTATCCATCTGTTCAAAAGCATTTTCAATTTCTACAGTCAGATCTCCCAGAACAAAGCCTTCTTCAATACCGGAAGTGAAGTTGACCGATCCCGATTTGTCGGTTCTCAGCAGCTTATTGACCCCTTCTTCCATGCTTATCTCTGCAAAATGAGAGAGGGGGTATATTCCTGCAGGAGTAGAAACGGGAATAGTCCTGATTTGCTCAAAACTGGAGACATCTGAGTCCATCAAAGCCACACGAATGTCATATTCCCGGGTTCCGCTTTTCAACTGAGTCAGTGTCAGCCCCTCTATGGCAGCCCTCATGCTCAGGGCCAGATCCTGCACAGTGATACCTGCATCTGCAACTTTTTGACGGTTCGGCTGCAGGATGATTTCAGGTTTGCCGCTTTTAAGACTCATATTGATTGAGCTCAGGCCATCAATTTCCTTGAGACGTCGGTAGAACTCCTCGGCACCTGTATGGAGGACAGCACCATCATCTGCCTGAAGATAAAAATCAATAGGATAACTCCCCATCAGGGAGAATCCGTCAACCGCAGTAACCCGGATAACAGCATTGGATATATTTGCCAGATCTCCAGAGAGAGTGGATGCAACAGAGCGGCTGCTCCTCCTCAATCCGGCATCCACCAGGCTTAAGTCAATGGCAGTAAGATTCGTTCCGCTGTCTAAAGAGGAGAGTTCCCCGAGGGTAACTGTATAGCTATCCACTTCTTCATAGGAGACCATTACATCTTCAATTTCCCCCACAAGGGTTTTTGTCTGATCCAAAGATGCATCCTGAGGGAGTTCCACCTCTACCCGTACGGCACCGCTGTCCATGGGGGGGGTGAATTCAAAGGGTATTCTGCTCAAAGAGAATATAGCAAGGACAAATAAAAGCAGCACAGAGCCCACAAGGACTCCACTTCTTTTCTTGTTAGTTAAAATGGCTGTAAGAGCCCGGGCATATCCCCTCTCCAGGGAGCTGAAAAAGGATTCTATTCCCCTGGAAATTTTCCCTTTTTTCTGCTCTCCATCAGGAATCAAAAGAGATGCCAGCATGGGAGTGAGAGTAAAGGAAATGAGCAGAGAGAATATTGTGGAGACTACCACGGTCATAGCAAAATCTTTGAGTGTGAGGCCCACAATCCCCCCCATGGTTCCGATGGGAAGGAATACAGCAATATTTGTGAGTGTGGATGCAATAATTGTTACAACAACCTCGGAGGTTCCTTTTGAGGCTGCGGTTTTACGATCAACACCCATCTTCTTGTGTCGGAATATATTCTCAAGAACCACTACGGAGTTCATAACAAGGACACCCACAGAGGTGGACAAGCCCATAAGGGACATCATATTGATTGTAATGCCCATGGTCTGGAGTATTATGAAGGTTGGAATGATGGACATGGGCATGCTTATGGCTACGATCAGGGTTGAACGGAAGTCATGAAGGAAAAAAAACAGGATTGCTGCTGTAAAGAGAATTCCCAGGATAATATTGCCCAGAGTGTCATTAACCGTATTCTCTATAAACTCAGAATCATCGGAGGCTATGGAAAGTTCAACTCCCGAGGGGAGAGCCTTTTGGAGCTCTGGCAGAAGAGATACCACCTCCCTGGAGATAGCCACGGGGTTTCCCTCTGAACTTTTCTCTATGGACAAAAGAACGGTTTCTCCGGCTGTACCGCCTTCCCGGCTGAAGAAGCTTACCCTATGTTTCACATCCTGAGCCGTGGGTTCAATCACAGCCAGCTGGTCCAGCTTTCTCATCCCTGCGGAGCCGGGAATCATGATCCCAGCTAAATCTTCGACTGATTGAATCTGTCCATGCAGGCTCACAGCATAATCTTCGCTTTCATTCTGAAAATTTCCTCCCGGCATATCCACATTGGCATAAGCCAGAATTCCTGCCACCTGGCTGAGATTCAGAGAATTTTCATACACTGTTTTACTGTCAAAAGCCACAAGGACTTCCCTGTCCACGCCTCCCACAATATTGACGCTTCCCACACCCTTTATACGACTCAGCTTCTCTTTGACCTGACTCTCTGCCAGATGGTTGAGTTCCGTACTCTCAATTTGCCCCTTCAATACCAGGGTCATCACAGGGGATGCCGTAATATCCACCTTGCTTACCAGAGGTGCTTCTGCGGCATCGGGCAGGTCATTGATTATGAAATCTATACGGTCTTTGACTTCCTGGGTAGCCACATCGGGATCCTTTTCCAGGTCAAACTCGAGTAAGGTAATGGATGCGCTGTTCAGACTGTAAGACTGGATAGACTTGATAAGACTGACAGTCGCTACTTCATCTTCAATTTTTTTTGTAATCTGACTCTCCACCTGTTCAGGGGAGGCTCCGGGGTAAATGGTTGTAATCGTGATGTAGGGGATTTTGGCATCGGGCATAAGGTTTAGAGGCAAGGCCAGATAGGCAATGACACCAAACAAGAGCAATGCCGCCATGACCATTGTGATCATTACAGGACGCTTTATGGATATATCTGATAAAAACAATTTAAAACTCCTTAAAAGGTATAAAAAAATCCCGCCCCCCCTCTCTGATGCTGTGTGCAAGAAAGCAGAAGTCTTTCAGAAATGAGGAGAGGGATGGATATTATTGAGAATCTTTTAATTTTCCGGAATCAATGCCAGAGATTCATTTTCCTGGAGAAGATGGATAGGGCTGTTGTCATGTAAAAGTGTCAGTCCCTGAGTAATCAACTCATCCTCAGGGTTAAGACCTTCTGCAATCTGATAGTACAGACCCTGCCTCAGCCCCGGCTGAATATTAACCCTTTGGGCTGTACCATCAACATTGATAAATACATACATTCCCTGATTGTCATTCAGGATTTCCCGGCGATGAAGTACAATGGAATTGGGATTCAGACTTGTTTCAATATCGATTTCAGCAGTTATACCGCTGGGCAGAATATGATCCATGTTATCAAACAGGACATTGACTCCGAATGCCATTTTATCGGGATTCTGGGCCAGATCCACCTGAGTAACTGTTCCCTGCAGGGTATTTCCTTCCCAGCTTGCACTGACTTTCTGACCTTTGTTGATTTTTCTTATCTCATGATCCGATACCCAGACCCTGGATGAAAGACTGTCATAATTGGAAATGGAGAAAAGGGTCTGTCCCGGACTGACATTATCCGCTTCCCGAACAGCCAGTCTTGTGACATATCCGGCGATAGGGGCTTTGACTTCCACCATATCCTGAACCATAGTCCAGTTGGCAAGCTGCACTTCGTATTGGGTTTTGGCGTCATCATAATTCTGCCGGGAAATTCCGTTACTGGCATAGAGAGACTCTATGCGGTGAAAGGCCTGCTCTGCTGCATTAAATCCAGCCATGGACTGATAGTAGTTAGCCTGAGGGTTGCTTTTGGGTAGGGTAAGGATAATCTGATCCTTTTCAACAAAATCCCCTACTTCCACCAGAACATGTTCTATTGTATCTAAAAGCATGGCCGATCCGGTGGATTCCTTAATTCCTGTCAAAGTGGAGGTAAAACTCAGGTATGTTGAAAAATTTTCAGAAGCCAGAGTTCTGGACTCTACGGGGATACCCTGCTCCTTATGCAGTTCTTCAAGACTCCTTGATGCGATTTCAGTATTAGTTCCACAGCCTGTCAGAATCATCAGAGATATTAAAGTAATTCCGATTATCATCTTTTTCATATAAGACTCCTGTAATCCCCGAATTTTTAGTGAGGGGGTGATTTCTAAATCATCACTCGTTTGAATATAAGGATTTCCAGGGCTAAGGGGGATAAACAGGAAATCAACAAATCTGAACAGTCCGTTCATATTTGTTCAGATCTATGGCTAAAGCCTCACTGCCCTTGATCTGTTACAATATACATAACCAAAGCAGAGAGCAGAGAGATGAAAGGGAAAATACTGATTGTAGAAGATGAAAAGGATATTGCTGATGTAATGATCCTTTACCTGAATAAAGAGGGGGTCCAGACCTCTTGGGCCGAAACAGGTGAGAAGGCTCTGGAAATGCTTAGCAATGGGGCATTTGATCTTGTTGTCCTGGACATAAACCTGCCTGGTATAGACGGTTACCAGACCTTGAATGAATTGAGAAAATACAGCCGGGCCCCGGTCATTATTGTATCAGCCAGACAGGAAGACCTTGATCAGATCATGGGTTTCGGAGCCGGGGCGGATGATTATGTCACCAAACCCTTCAGTCCTGCTGTACTGGTTGCCCGTATAAGGGCTCATCTGCACCGCAGCAATGTAGAGGGAGAAGAGATTGATTTGTTCCGCTTCGGCTCCTGGATACTGGACCGGAGCCATCAGATCTTAAGCCGTGGAGAGGAAAAACAGAATCTCTCCCCCCGGGAGATGGATATTCTCCTTTTTCTAAGCCGGAACAGGGACAAGGCATACAGCCAGAATGAGTTATATACACAGATATGGGGTAACGATTTCGGCGATTTGAGCACCGTATCGGTCCATATTCAGCGCCTCAGGAAAAAATTGGAAGACGATCCCTCCCATCCCTTATTTATAAAGACCCGTTACGGTTATGGCTACTATTTTACCGGAGGTACAGAATGACCATTAGAGGCGCCAATATCAGTATGTACATGATCAATATTTTCTTCCCGGTGAGTATTCTTCTTACCAGTATGACCCTTTATATTACTCTCTGGCAGTTCCGCAGTGAGCTTGATACCGAGGGACTCCGAAGTAAACGCTTCATTCATGAAACCCTGCTGGATATATTGGAGACCGGGGAAGATGCGAAAGTTCCTGAATGGGTTTCGCTGGTTGTAACACAGGACGGAACTCTCCACTATCTGGAGGATGATATACGAAATGAATTGATGTCTCGAGGCCCAACAGAAACAAATAGGGAAAATGAAATAATCTGGTGGACTTCTGCATTTATTTCATATATTCCGGACCGAGCAACTGTGCTCAGCTTTAGCTACAAAGGGATACCTGGAATTTGCGTCTATCATAAGTCTATCCTTCCTCTTGCCTTTCAAATGACACAGGAACCTGTGACCATGGCGTTTGCCCTCTTAATAGCGATGATGATGTTTGTTATAGGGGCCATACTGATGAACTCCCATCACCGGAATGTAAAAGCCCTTGTTGAAGCTTCTAAAAATATAATAAACCTTGAACTGGATAAGCCCGTAAAATTCACGCGGAGAAACGAATTGGCTGCGGTATTTAATATAATCGAAGAGCTCAGGCAGGAGCTGAAAGAAACCCGTGACAGGGCTATTATAATGCTCAGTTCCCTTGCACATGATATGAAAACACCCTTGACCTCCATGAGAGTGTACCTTGAAGCCATGAATGACGGCATTATTCCTGTGTCAGATGAAGCGGGAGACGCCATTAAAAAGGCGCTGAAAAAGGGAGCAATCCTGGAAGAACGCATTGAAGATCTCCTTTATATTTTCAAGGGGATAAGCACAACCTGGATTGAAAATGAACAACTGATGGATATTAATGCATGGCTTAAGGAGATAAGCGCGCTTTTCAGAGAGGAGAGCAGCCTGAAGAGTAGACAGTACAGCGACAATATACAGATAAACGGCCCCCTTGTGATCCGGGGTGATAAAAAAATGCTGACCCGTGCCCTCCACAATATTCATGACAATGCCTGTCGTTACAGCCTTGAAGATGACAAGATACTATTCAGTGCCTTTACGGACAGTAAAAAAGGACATCTAATTCTTTTGATGGAAGATTCGGGACCTGGAGTCAAAGAAGAAGACCGGAGTAAAATCTTTGATATATTCTACAGAAATGATAACGGCCGGAACAGCCGGGGAATGGGGATCGGCCTTGCTTCCGTACGCTTTTTAATAAATGAGTACGAAGGGACAGTAAAATATAAAACTTCCCGCTGGGGGGGTGCAGGAATTGAGATTACCCTACCCCTGGCAGAGTCAGTAAATCATAAGTATTAAGGATGTTGTCATTAGTAACTGATCAGCTATCCCTGCTGTTTATCTGTATGAACTCAGAGATTCACCTAATATCTGCTCAAGATAATCCAATGACACATGAACTCTTGCCTGCTGTTCTGCAGCTAAAAGGTCGCGGACTCTTGCCATTGAGATCTGAGAGAACATCACAGCATCATGCTTTTGAAGCATAGAATCCACTTCCCGGATAACAGCCTGATCATGTTTATCTGTATCTCCCGCCTTAAGAGCGTCAAAAGCCCCGGGGCAGATATTGATTGGAATTGGTTTCATAAGACCGAGACCTTCTTCAGTCTCCTTTGCAAGAAGAGCTGCGGGGATCTCATTACTTGGATTGGTCATCAGAACAGCCGGATTCTCAGTGGTTTTGGCCACATTAATGTACATCATTTCATCCACCCGAATCACAGGGACTGTTGATTTCTCATTGACTTCCTGAACATAGGGTGACAAAGAACTGCAGGTCACAATCACAGCTTGAGCATCTCCCTTTACAGCCTGATCAACCAGAGTCTGAAGCCAGGGAACAACCAGATCGGCACTGTTTCCATCCTTCATGATTCTGTAGAGAAGAGCTTCATCAAGAGTATGAAAGAAATCATACTTATTCTTCAGGGATAAGATTGCCCCTTCCACAGCAGGAAGGACAAGGGGTGTTGTATGAATCAGGGCAATTCTGGGTAACTCATTTGATCTCATATCCGTCATTTTATCACCTTGCTGTGAATGTTTGGATGAAAAAGCGGAGAAAGCTGCTGCCCTCTCCGCCAATGATTATTTTCCGGCAGCCAGAGCTTCAGCCCTGGCTACAATAGCAGGTATGGATATACCATATTTATCTAAGAGGGCATCATAGGGTCCCGACTCTGTAAAGCAGTCTTCAACACCCACAAAGTCCATAGCCACAGGTTTATTCTTTGCAAGAAACTCGGAGACAGCACTTCCCAGTCCGCCATGCACAGAGTGCTCTTCTACTGAAAGAAAGCATCCTGTTTTTTCAACTGAGGCAAGTACGGCAGCTCCATCCATGGGTTTAATACTTCCCATATCCAGAACTTCGGCTTTAATCCCTTTTTCAGAGAGTATTTCAGCCGCCTCCAGTGCCATTTGGACTGTCACTCCACAGGCACCGATTGTAACATCCCGACCTTCTGTAAGAACTTCCGCCTTACCTATGGTCAAAGGCTTTTTATCGAGGACAGGTCCGGGATTCCGGCACATTCTTATATATACAGGACCATCCATTTTCAGAGCCTGTTCCAGAACTGCTGTTACATCATCAGCATCAGCTGGTACCAGAACGGTAAGATTAGGGAAAGCTCTCATGATTGCAATGTCCGTAATTGACTGATGGCTGGCACCGTCAAAGGAGTCGGACAGCCCGGCATATCCACCAGCGATAATGACATTCAGATTGTTGTAGCAGACCACATTTCTAATCTGGTCTGTGGCCTTAAGTGCCAGGAAAATAGCAAAGGCACTGACCACTGGGCGATAACCGCAGGTAGCCATACCGGCGGCAACATCAACCATATTGGCTTCTGCCACACCCATATTGAAAAATCGGTCGGGGTAAGCCTTACCAAAGAGACCGGTCTTGGTGCTGGAAGAGACATCTGCATCCAGTACCATTAATTTATCATTTGTTTTACCCTGCTCCACCAGTGCGGCGCCCAGGGCATCTCTCATTGCTTTCATTTCCATTATTCATCCTCCCATTTGCTAAGGACAGTTTTCAGCTGGGGAAGAGCGTCCCTAAGATGCTCATCGCTCACTGGAGCACCATGCCATGTGTGGGTGTCTTCAGTAAAATCAACACCCTTACCTTTTGTTGTGTCATAGATAATAACTGATGGGCCCTTATTCTGCTTATTCAGCCATTTAAAAGATTCTTCAATTTCAGAAATGTCATGGCCGTTATATGTATGTTTTGCCACATTCCAGTTAAAGGACTTGAACTTATCTGCCAGAGGATCCAGAGGCATAATATCTTTAGAGTGACCGTCAAGCTGAACCTTGTTATAATCCACAAGGAGAACCAGATCTTTGGGAGCAAACTTTCCGGCAGCCATAATAGCTTCCCAGGACTGTCCCTCATTCAAACATCCCTCACCGACAATCACATAGGTCCTGAAGGGATTTTCATTACGGGCTGCCATAAGGCTCATACCCAGTCCTACAGAAAGGCCGTGACCCAGTGCACCCGTAGACATTTCAACACCGGGAGTTTTATTCATACAGGGATGTCCCTGCAGTCCGCTGTTAATGTCTCTGAAAGAGCTGAGGGTTCCTTCAGCCAGATAGCCTTTTTTCTCCAGTATGGCGTAGAGCATTGGAGACGCATGGCCCTTACTTAATATCAGTCTATCCCGGTCAGGCCATTCAGGCTGTTCAGGTTTTATATTCATCTGTGAGAAGTAAAGATAGGTAAGTATTTCGGCAACCGAGGATGATCCTCCCCAATGCCCTGTTCCTTTGTCATGAAGAGTTTCGATGACATCAATCCTGAACTGCTGAGCCAGTGCCTGCAGTTCCTTATTCGTTTTCGTCATTATTTTGTTCCTTAATATTACTCCCCGGTTCAGGACCAGGGAATTTGTGTACGACATACCAGGTGAATCCAGTTTCCTTCAGGGTCCTGAAAGAAGCGAACCCTGCCGTCCTGGAAGATGGGGAAGCCCTCTTCCTTAAACACGACTCCCTTACTTTCAAGATCAGTGACAGCCTTGTCATAGTCTTCCACTGTCAGACAGAGATGCTGAGCCTTGCGGATCTGATCTTCGGGATGCCTGAATCCTTCGGGCATGGAGAAAAACTCGATGATGAAACCGCTCTTATCTTTCACAAAGACAGGGGCTTCTGCTCCGGGAGGAATAAATAGATGATCAAAGCCCAGAACATCCTTATACCAGGCAGCCAGCTCCGCCGGATTACGGCTCATGATTCCGAAGTGTTCGATGCTGTAAGTCATATAAACTTCCTTATGGTGTTGATGGCTTCTGCTGCGGCCTGATCGGGTTCGGGATAAGGGAGAATTTCCAAAGAGGCATATCCGTCAAATCCGGAAGTTTTCAGAGCCGTGATAATGCTCTGAAAATCAAGATGTCCCCGTCCGGGTGCCCAGCGGTTTGAATCTGCAAAATGGACATAAGAAATCAGGTCAGCATATTTTCCAAGAGAGCCCTCGATGGAGGGGTCTTCAATATTCATATGAAAGACATCAGGCATCATTGTAAGATTGGGATGATCCAGATTCCTGATAGCCTCGGCAGTCTCGGCGCAGCTGTTCAGAAAGTTGATCTCATAACGGTTCACCGGTTCAAGGGCGATGGTAACTCCCAGTTCTTCAGAACGTTTAAGGGCCTTAGTCATTGATTCATTGAAGTAATCCAGAGAAGGAGAACCTTCATTCAGAGTCCCCCGGAGACGACCGACGTTAATCAGGCTGCCAAGCTCTGAAGCCACTTCCATCAACCCCAGAAAATCAGCAAGGGCTTTCTCTCTTTTTTCCTTTTCAGGATGGGTGAAGTTGACTCCCGTATCAGCAAAAATCTGGCCTGTAGAAACCATGGGGATTTCGAGGCCCGTCTCTTTCATCATTCTCTTCACATTAGGAAGATCAACCTGTTTTTTATTTAACAGGGCAAGCTCGACTCCGTCGAACCCCAGCTTCGCGGCTTTATACATGCTGATTTCCAGCTTGTCTCGAAACACAACGAAGGCAGACATGAGGGCATTTTCAGGAGCCACAGCCAGTGCTAGTTTAATTGACATGATCTGCTCCTAATTACTCAGGGAACGCAGAACCACTTTCAGGGCCTCAATAAGAGCCGTTGGTCTTGCTTTTCCGGTACCGGCGATGTCAAATGCAGTACCATGGGCACATGTGGTTATGGCAATGGGCATTCCGCCATGAATGGTGACACCCTTATCAAAGCCAAGAAGCTTTGTGGCGATCTGTCCCTGGTCGTGATACATGGAAACAATGGCATCATATTCGCCGTTTTTAACTTTCAGAAAAATTGTATCTGCGGGGAAGGGACCCGAGGCATTGACTCCTGCATCCTGTGCGGCCTTAACAGCAGGTTCGATTTCATCACCCTCTTCGGTACCGAACATACCCTTCTCTCCTGCATGAGGATTAAGTGCGGCGACAGCGATTCTTCTGGAGTCGATTCCGAATCTCTTCATCTCTCCATCCAGGAAAATGATAGAATCAAAGATTCTGTCTTTCTTCACAAATTCGGGAATATCTTTTACAGCGACATGGCTTGATACACGGACTGTCCACATGGGGTCCATATAATTGATCTCACCGGTTATATCGGGGCGATTAAAGTGATCTTTGAACATATCCAGCTCACTGGGAAAGGGACATCCCCCCTTTTTCATGGCTTCCTTATTAAAGGGTGCAAAAACAAAACCATCCACCAGTTTGTCATCAATCATCTTAAGGATGCTTTTGAGAGAACTGTATACACAGGCACCGGCTTTCTCTGAGACTTCACCAAAAGGAATTGATTCTCCCCCGATAACAGGGACATTAAAAAACATCAGGTCGGCATTAGAATCTGCTATCTGATCTTCAGAAACATCCTGAACATCCATTTTAATATCACAAATATCAAGTGCACGATCAAAGCTGGGACGATCTCCCACCAGGACCAGGGCTACATCACCCCTATCCTTATATTCCTGAATACAGCGGACTGTAATCTCAGGCCCGATCCCGGCGGGATCTCCTATCATAAAGGCTATTTTCTGCATATATGGTACTCCCTTTATAAAGAGGAACTTCTTCCTCTTCGATTTTAGTTAATCTATATTGCACATTGTATACCATTTGAATCAGCTGTCAATAGTTTTTTTGGTTAAATGTCGAAACTCAGGGCTGGTATAACGAAACAACATATATTATATTGTTCTACTATATACATTTAATTAATTTATAGGATTATCATCATATTTTATTTTCCAAAATATGATAGAATTCCATTGACAGCAGAAAGATCTGTGATATCCTGAAATAGTTCATGGTGCATTGTGTACCATTTAATAAAACAATACTTTCCATATACTGGAGTTTTAATGAAAACTTTAAAAACGAACACCCGTGTGATAATCCCTGCAATAACATTTGTCCTGGGACTTGTATGGGTAATTTACGGCCTGACAAACTACGGCTGGTGGGACGAAGGGCCCGGCAGCGGATTCTTCCCATCAATCATAGGAATTCTAACTTCCGGGGTTAGCATAATTGCTTTTCTGGAAGGGAAAAAAATGGCCCCCCCCGAGTACATAAAGGCCAGTTATCTACCTTTTATAGCAGCCTTTGTAACTGTTGGATCAGCTATGATTATCGGATTCTTCCCGGCTATGTTCCTATTTCTTCAAGGCTGGCTGAAGCTGATTGAAAAATACAGCTGGAAAAAGTCACTTCCAATTTCAGTGATTACAACAGCAATCCTATACGGCGTTTTTGCCATGTGGCTGATGGTTCCCTTCCCCGAGGGACTTATCTTCAATGCGATCAGAGGTTAATTAATGGAAACACTAACTTTATTATTACAGGGCTTTGCTACTGCCCTTACTTTTCAGAACCTTCTTGCGGCTGCCGCAGGTGCCATTCTGGGACTGATTGTCGGAGCTATGCCCGGAATTGGTTCTCTGGCGGGAGTGGCTCTGCTTCTCCCTTTAACATTTAGATTCAACCCTGTAACCGGGATTATCATGTTGTCGGCTATTTACTATGCCAATATGTATGGAGGCTCCTACAGTTCCATCCTGATAAATATTCCCGGAGACGGCCCGGCGGTCATGACAGCCTTAGACGGTCATCCCATGGCTAAGAATGGTGAACCCGGCAAGGCACTGTTCACAGCGAATATATCCTCCTTTATAGGTGGAACAATCGGCATAATCATCCTGACAATTACCGGACCCGCCCTTGCAAGACTTGGTCTTAAGTTTGGTCCTGTTGAAATGGCAGCGCTCCTTATGGTCGCCATGACCTCCCTGGGCTGGCTCTTAGGAGACAATCCCACAAAGGGCGTCGTTTCTACCTTATTAGGTGTAATGATTGCAACCATCGGATTTGATATTGTTGTTGGAACTCCCCGCTACGATTTTGGATCTCTTCACCTCCTGGGCGGAATATCCTTTATCCCCCTTGTCATCGGGATGTTCGGATTCTCACAGGTCATGGAGATGATGGAACCCCGGAAAAATAGTGATTCAGTAGACATGAAACTCTCCCTGAAAGACAGCCTTCTGAATAAATCAGAAATGAAGCGTCTTCTGGGACCGGCAATCCGTTCAAGTTTCCTGGGAACTATTATCGGAATTCTTCCCGGTGCCGGTGCCACAACGGGCTCCTTCCTGGGATATATAACCGAGAAAAAGATCGGTAAGAACAGAGACAAGATGGGAACCGGAGTACTGGAAGGTGTCGCTGCCGCAGAAGCCGCCAACAACGCAGCCGCAGCCGGTGCCTTTGCCCCTCTCCTCTCACTGGGTATCCCCGGTTCAGGAACAGGTGCTGTTCTCCTGGGTGGACTTCTGATGTACGGTCTCACTCCGGGCCCCCGACTCTTTCAAAATGAGCCCGAGTTTGCATGGGGATTGATCGCCTCCCTCTATGTTGCCAATATAATTACTCTGATTGTAGCCCTGTCTATCATCCCCTTCCTTATCAAGATACTGAAGGTACCCGTGAAAATTATGGTTCCCATCATCACTGCGGTCTGTATTATGGGTGCCTACAGTGCAAGCAATTCACTCTATGGTGTAATGCTGATGCTGGCTGCCGGATTTGTAGGATTTCATCTTAAAAAGAACAATTATCCTATCGCTCCCCTTCTACTTGCCTTTGTACTGGCACCGACTCTGGAGCGTGATTTCAGAAGGTCATTTATTATATCTGACGGTAGTCCCTGGATATTCTTCCAGAAACCTATTGCCTGCGGCCTGATTATCTTTCTGCTGCTGACCATCCTTTCTCCTATTATCAGAAAAGGAATCACAACAATAAGAAAGTCAAAGTCCAAGGCATAAACAAAAATATAAGGGAGATTTCGAAATGAAGGCTGTTATGGTTATGTTTGATTCACTCAACAGGGATATGCTCTCATCCTATGGATGCGACTGGACCCTGACCCCCAACTTCAAACGCCTGAGTGAAAACACAATAACCTTTACAAACAGCTTTGCCGGAAGCCTCCCCTGTATGCCCGCCAGAAGAGAACTTCACACGGGCAGATATAATTTCCTTCACAGATGCTGGGGACCGGTGGAACCCTTTGATGATTCCATGCCCTCTATTCTGAAAGAGAACGGTGTTTACACCCATCTTGTCAGCGATCATGCCCATTACTGGGAAGATGGAGGGGCAAGCTATCACACCCGCTACAACAGCTGGGAATCCTTCAGAGGCCAGGAAGGTGATTATTGGAAGGGCGAAATTGCCGATCCGGAGATCCCCGAAGATGCGATCGGCAGAATGAAACACTCCTGGAGACAGGACTGGGTCAACAGAAAGTATATGCCTGCCGAAGAAGATATGCCTCTATACAAGTCTTTCGAGGCGGGTATGGAATTCATAGAAAAAAACAAAGAGAGTGACAACTGGTTCCTTCAGCTGGAAACTTTTGATCCCCATGAGCCTTTCTTTGTGCCCGATGACTATGCTGCTCTTTACGATGACGACTACAAAGGTCCTCATTTTGACTGGCCGGCCTACCAGGAAGCCGAAAATTATACGGATGAACAGATTGTTCATGTAAGAAAACGCTATGCCGCCCTTCTTTCCATGTGTGATGCCTATCTGGGAAAAGTCATGGATATGATGGATGAGAATAATATGTGGAATGACACCATGCTTATTGTCAACACAGATCATGGCTTCCTTCTGGGAGAGCACGGATGGTTTGGCAAGAACAGAATGCCCACATATACGGAAATTGCAAGAACTCCTTTCTTTGTCTGGGACCCCAGAACAGCAGAGAAAAACAAAGAGAACCACAACCTGGTTCAGACCATAGATATTGCCCCCACTCTTCTGGATTTCTTTAATATTGAAATACCCGGAGATATGCAGGGCTGCAGTCTTGAGAGGGTTATCAGAAATGATGAATCTGTCAGAGAGGGAGCCCTTTTCGGCCTTCATGGCGGACATATCAATTATACCGATGGACGCTATGTCTATATGAGAGCTCCTGTGAGTGCAGATGATAAGAATCTGTTTAACTACACCCTCCTGCCGACCCATATAAACAGTCTTTTTTCACCCGAAGAATTATCTGACATGACACTTGAAAAACCTCTGTCATTCAGTAAGGGATGTCAGGTACTGAAGATCAGGGCTTTAAAACCCTCACATAATACCTACCAGCATACCCTGGGTGATTATCTGTTTGATTTAGCAAATGATCCTGAGCAGAAAAAACCGATCACGGATCCAGATCTGGTGACTTCTATGAAGGAAAAAATGAGTCTTCTCATGAAAGAAGCGGATGCACCGAATGAAACGTATATCCGTTATGGACTGATGAAGCCTGAATAAAAAATGACCGGACAGAGTCTGATCTGTCACAGAACGAAGCATTTGATTCCGACCTTATGGGTCGGGAGAAGAATAGAAAAGAAAAAGCAATGAAGGAGCTTTAAAGATGAAAAAACTGTTAAGCGTATTATTGATGGTTGCCCTGGTATCAGCTGTTGTTTTCGCAGAAGGTCAGCAGGAAGCAACTGATGGTCCCTGGACTCCCACAAAAGGTGCAGAATGGGTCGTTACATCCAGTGCCGGTGGTGGTTCTTCCATTTTTACTCAGAATATCGTTGAGATCATGAAGAGTGAAGGTATTGTTGATAAGAACATTATCATCAACTATAAAACTGATGGTGGTGGTGCCGTAGGTAGAAGAGCCGTTTCCATGATGAAAAAAGAATCTCACACACTTCTTACTTTCAACTCCGGAGACCTACAGCCTATGGTACAGAGAGAAGGCGGAGATCTTGATGGTCTGACTCCTCTTGCAGTAATGGCTCTGGACGGACAGATTCTTCTTGTAAACTACGACTCTCCCTATAAGTCTATGGAAGATGTTATTGCAGCTCTTAAAAGTGGAACAAGACTTATTATCGGTGGTTCAAAGTCTGATGACGAAGCTATCTACAATGCTATGGTTTCTGAAATCGGCGGAGACATGGAATACCTTAGATCCGACTCAACTGGTGAAGCTCTTACTCAGCTCCTCGGTGGACACGTAGATATGGCAATTGCCAAACCTGCAGCCTCCTTTGACCTGGTATCCAGCGACGAACTGCTCCCCATGGTTACAGCTTCCGCTACCCGCTTCGGTGGACCCTTTGATGCACCTACTTTTGTTGAACTGGGATACGACATTGAATTCCAGATTTTCAGAGGTGTTGTAGGACCCGCTGACATGCCTGCAGCAGCAGTAGCATTCTGGTCTGACGCTCTTGCAAAAGTTGCAGCATCCGATGCATGGAAAGAAAACTATATCGACAAATTCCTGCTTGTTGGAAATCATCTCCCCGCAGCTGAAGCCAAAGTTTACATGCAGAAATTCGAAGATATGTACACTAAATAATATTTGAGTTAAGTAGTTCATACTGAAAGGGGCTCATGCGAGCCCCTTTTAAGAGAGAGTAAAACAGTGGAAAGCATTCCCTACAGCGGAACTATGGAACTTGTGTTTATCAGCCTTGAAGAGGATGATCTTCTGATGGAATCAATCCGTCAGAGCTGCAGAGAGCAGAATATACGCCATGGCATAATCCTCAGCGGCGCGGCTGCAATAAAGAAGGCAAGAGTGCACTACATTGCCCACACAACTTATCCGCCCAATGATGTGATTCATACTGTTGAGGCGCCATTCGAGATGTCTGCTATCGGGGGAATTATCGTCGACTATGAACCCCATGTTCATATAGCCCTGATGCAGGGTGAAAACGAGGCTGCCGGAGGACATCTGGAAGACGGAACAGTTGTAGCCTACAGGGGAGAGCTGGCTGTCATGAAATGTAACGACGCCCCTTTGAAAAGAGAAAAGAATGAAAAGGGTGTACCCATCCTTAGATCAATATAATTGGAGAATTCCTGATGAAAAAACCTGTTCTGGCACTATTACCAGGTGACCCCTGCGGTATAGGTCCGGAAATTACAGCCCGATACCTCAATGCAAATTCCTTCCCAGAAGGCGTCAGGATTGCAGTTATGGGAGATAGAAAGGTTCTGGACCAGGGTGCTCTTATCTGTGGAATAGATCTGGATCTTCCAGGATATGCCGATATAAAGTCTGTCCCTGAAGATCTTGATGTATTCCACATCCAGAGCCACAACGCTCCCGATGGTCTCCCTATGGGGAAACTATCTGCCGAAGCAGGATGCTATGCCTATTCCATGCTCAATGCATCACTGAAAATGGCATTGGAGGATGAAGTACAGGGTATTGTTTTTGCCCCCTTCAATAAACAAGCTCTTAAGCTTGGTGGGAATCCGGAGAAAAATGAATTAGAACTCCTAAAATCAATCTTTAACAGACCAGATATACACGGAGAGATAAATATATTAAATCAGTTCTGGACCACCAGAGTGACTTCCCATGTTCCCATCGGAGACATACCGCTCTATATGAAAAAAGAGCGTATTCTGGAGTGCATCCATTTTCTGAATAATGAAATGAAGGCCTGCGGCATAACACCCAATATTGCGGTAGCCGCACTTAATCCTCATGGAGGAGAAGGTGGACTCTGCGGCCGGGAAGAGATTGAAGCCATCGAACCAGCTGCTGAAGAAGCAAGAAAACAGGGACTCTCTGTGCTGGGCCCCTACCCGGCGGATACACTTTTCGTACGTCTGGAAAAAGAAGGGATCAACGGAGTACTGGGAATGTATCACGATCAGATTCAGATACCCAGTAAGCTGATGGGATTTGACCAGGGTGTGACTCTTATCGGCGGACTGCCTATTCCTGTTACTACATCATCCCACGGAACAGCATTTGACATTGCCGGACAGGGAAAAGCCGGTTTTACAGCCTTCAGTAACGCTGTAAATATTGCAGCAGACATCTCAAAAAAAGGAGAAAAAAACCATTACTAGGAAAGTATTTCCCTTTTAATAGTTTTTTGTATACAATAACAATATGGAACAGCTGATCACTAGAAAGAACCTTTCTGACCAAGTTCATGACCACATCAAACGTATGATTTTATCAGGAGAACTTAAGGGTGGAGAACGTGTTCCCGAAGCCTCTTTAAGCAAATTGTTTGGAGTCAGCCGCACTCCTCTTCGTGAGGCTCTTAAGAAGCTGAGCGACTACGGACTTATCTACCTTAAACCCAGAAGTTATGCCGAAGTCGTTATCATAAGTGAAGACGAAGCAAGACAGATTGCCGAAGTCAGACTTGATCTTGAAGTCCTGTCTGCCAAACTGTTCAGCCGGAATGCTTCAGTCGAAGAATTCCAGGAGATCAGAGATGTATCTGATAGATGTCTGGAACTGAATATTGAGGGCGATAAAGCTGCGTCCTTCGAAATGGACAGCCTTTTTCATCTGAAAATTGCAGAACACTGCAAAAATTACTGTCTTTTTGAAATTTTTGAAAAACTTGATGCACGGATTCAGCTCCTCAGGTTAACTCAGAATATTAATAGCACTATGCTCTCTGACTATATTAAACAGCACAGCATCCTGATTGCCGCTATGGAAAACAAAGAAGAAAACCTGATTGAGTCAATTCTTTCCACCCATATCATGCACGACTTTCATAAAGACTGACTTCTTTCTCAATGATCACCTACAAAGCCGGTTTCATTAAAAGATAGAAATCCAACAAAAGTAGCTGAATATATAACATATAAGTCAAAACGATTATATAAACTATTTACGAAACCGGTTTCTCTCATTAGAATAAACCATCTTCTGAAATCCTATATACAGGTGTATTGAACAAGATGGACAGGCAAAAACGTATCACAATAATTGAAATAGCCAAGATGGCCAAAGTTTCCAAAGCCACTGTTTCAAAGACTTTGAATAACAAGCCCGGTGTGGGTGACGATACCAGAGAAAGGATTATGGAGATTGTTGATCAGCTCGACTTTCAGCCTGATTCTGCTGCAAGAGCACTCTCAAACCAGAAAACCAGCAATATCGGTCTGGTAATTCCTCATGAAGCCGGAAGAAGCCTGAACAACGACTACTGGTCGGCAATGATATCCGCCATAGCCGACGAAGCCGCTGCGATGGAATACAATCTGATGCTATTTACTCCCAGAGAAGAGGGTGCCCTGGAAAATCTGTACAAATCGATTATCAACAGTAATAAAGTGGATGGATTGATTATAGGCTCGGAAATTATAGATAAAGATCAGATGAGTCTCCTCGACCAGACTGATATTCCCTTTATTCTGATTGGGCAGAATCCTGATTTCAAACATCATTTTGTGGATATTGATAATGCCTATGCCGGTAAGAGCATAACAGAATATATGATCAACCGGGGATATAGAAATATTGCCTTCATCAGCGGCCCGGAGAATTATTACTATAACCGCCAAAGAACCATATCTTTCAGAGAGACAATGTTTAACCACGGGCTTCATCCCTGTAATGCAGCAGCCGATGAGTTCAATACTCAAAGCATATATTCAGCAGTTGATAAAGTTCTTACAGACTGCCCCGACCTTGATGGTCTCTTTATTGGAGCAGGAGGAAACTTTCTCTACGATGTTCTTGAACGGCTGGAACAGAAGAATATCTCAGCAGCCTCTATAGGGGTTACAGTGTTTGATGATTACCGTTATCTGAACTTTATGGAACCGAAACTGACTGCCATCCGTCAGCCTACTTCATTATTGGGTAGAGAAGCGGTCAAGTCATTATTCCGTCTGATCAGCAGTGAAAATAACAGCAGCAAAAATAATATATTCAAAACAACAATAACAGAGCGCAGCAGCTGTCCTGTTATACAAAGGTAAAATGAATGGAGAAAACTGTACTTGTCAGCTTGAAGCACAAAATTGATTCAATACTTTCCAACAATACACTCCCCTTCTGGTCGGAGAAAATGATAGATAATCGGGACGGCGGTTTCTACGGTAGAATTGATAAAGACGGCAAAATTGAGGCTGATGCCCCAAAAGGAGTAATCCTCAATACAAGGTTACTCTGGTCTTTCTCGAGAGCCTATGGATATACGAAAGAACAGAAATACAAAGATCTTGCAGGGCGATCGGCTAGCTATATCAGAGAGCATTTCATAGATCCTGAGTTCGGCGGGCTGTACTGGACAGTAGACAGCAAAGGCCGCAGTACCAACAATCGTAAACAATCCTATGCCCAGGCCTTCGGCATTTATGCATTCTCCGAGTACTACAAAATATCCAATGAAGAACAGGCTAAAACAGACGCTCTCAACATCTTTGAAGCACTTGAGAAACATGCACGTGACTATGAATACGGTGGCTATGTGGAAGCACTCTCAAGAGAATGGGAGGATATGGAAGACCTACGCCTGAGTGATGTTGATCAGAATGATAAAAAGTCAAACAACACGCACCTCCATATTATGGAAGCCTACACCACTCTTCATGAAATTTGCGGATATAAAAAAACTGCTGAGGCTCTGGAATCGGTAACCCTCACTATGATGGAGAAGATATATAAGCGGGAGAAACGCAGTTTTACACTCTTCTTTACAGAAGATTGGCAGAGCCGCTCTGAAACCATGAGTTATGGACATGATATTGAAGCCTCATGGCTGGTATGGGAAGCTCTTCAGACATTGAACAACGGCGAATTAACAAAAAGATATAGAGCGGATGTACTGGAGATTGCACAAAATGCACTGGACAACTATCTGGATGGAACACTCGGCAGCGGTGGAATGAACAATGAGCTGCATGCCGACGGGACCCTGGATAGAGATAAGATATGGTGGGTACAGAATGAAGCTGTCATAGGATTCCTGAATGCCTATGAACTGAGTGGAGCAGCAGATTTTCTCTCTGCTGCTCAGAATATATGGAACTTCTGTGACAAGCACCATGTGGATCATAAAGACGGAGAATGGTGGGGCTTTGCTAAGGATGACGGAGTCACATCACAGATCAATCCATATAAAGCTGATGAATGGAAATGTCCTTACCACAATTCAAGAGCCTGTATTGAATCACTTGAACGTATAGAAAAACTGATTAAATAATCCTAGGGAAGAATAAAAGAATGAGCATATTTGAAGAACGGAAAGAAAGAATAACCACTGATTATGAAGAGCTTGTGAGCCTTCCGAACAAAGCAGTGTTCAGCACTGGGGGAGTCTATGAACGGTACGAAAATGCAGTCGTTACAGCAGCACACATCCCACCCCGGTGGCGCTATGATTACAACCCTGAGACAAATCCCTATTTTGCAGAACGCCTGGGAATCAATGCAGCGCTGAACAGCGGAGCCATCTACTTCAACAATAAATTTTATCTTATGGTCAGAATTGAAGGACATGATAGAAAGTCATTCTTCGGACTGGCCGAGAGCGACAACGGAATCGAAAACTTCCGCTTTACAGGAAGCCCTGTTGTGATTGACCAGACAGAAGATCCTGATACAAATGTCTATGATGTCCGCCTCACGGCACATGAAGACGGATGGATCTACGGCCTGTTCTGTACAGAAAGAAAAGACCCTGATGCGCCTGCCGGTGATGAGAGTTCAGCAACAGCCCAATGCGGCATTATCAGATCAAAAGACCTGGAAAACTGGGAAAGACTTCCCGATTTGAAGACGAACTCTTCACAGCAGAGAAACGTTGTTCTTCACCCCGAATTGATTGATGGTCAATATGCTTTGTATACCCGCCCGCAGGACAGTTTTATCGAAGCAGGAAGCCAGGGAGGCATCGGCTGGGGACTCTCTCCTACAATGGAAAATGCAGAAGTTAAGAGCTCTGTCATCATGGACTGCAAGGTCTACCACACAATCAATGAAGTGAAAAACGGACAGGGACCTTCTCCTATCAAAACTGAAGAGGGATGGCTCCATCTGGCACATGGTGTTAGAAACACTGCTGCGGGACTCCGCTATGTTCTTTATATGTTTTTAAGCTCTCTGGATGATCCTTCAAAGATCACTCACCGTCCCTCAGGCTACTTTATTGCCCCGGAAGGAGAAGAGAGGGTCGGAGATGTCTCCAATGTGGTTTTTTCCAACGGATGGATTCAGAAAGGGGAAGATGTATTTATCTACTACGCTTCATCAGATACACGCTGCCATGTGGCAACTACCACTATAAACCGTCTTCTGGACTATGTGAAAAATACTCCGGAAGATCCTTATACATCCAGAGGATGTGTTGATCAAAGAAGAGCACTAATAGAAGCAAATAAGGCTTATATGTAAAGTACAAATGCCGGTGGATCTTTAACTGCTTTTCTAATAGATTTAAACTTAATCGAGTAGGAGGAGGGCTCACGCCCTCCGTCCTCTCACACCACCGGGCATACGGTTCCGTACCACGGCGGTTCGTAGACCGTTACGATACAACAACAAATTGTCAACAAACGAATACAAACCAATCGCATCAAAATGCTTCTTGGGAAAAGCAAAATTCATGTGGGTTTTCCCGGAAT
>NZ_QQPQ01000046.1 GCF_003346715.1 Oceanispirochaeta sp. M1 | reverse complement strand
CTGATAATGATAAAACTTGGTGACACAGGGGCAAACTAAGGTGCTGTTTATAGATTTAACATAAGAATATTCAGGAAAGGATTGTGGACCAAAAAAAGAGCTGCTGCAATTTTACTTTTGCAACAGCTCCTTTCTTGTATTTGTATCAATTATTTGTATTTTATACTGAAAATCTTTAATCCCTCATTGGGGAATTTCTTTTTGACATCCTGCACCGCTTCTTCAATAGCTGCTGCTTCTTCTTTTTTACAGTAGATAATCAGTACCACATTTTCTTCAGGCCATATGTGGTCTCCCATTTTAGGGTCGCTGTTTCCCACTCCATGGGCTCCGGGAATCTTTGTATAATGCCGGGCCACTCCTAAGCGGGTGAATGTTTCAAAAAGATCCGCCTCTATTGATTGATTGATAATTATTTCTACTCGTCTCATTTACTCTCCTCCAATAAGGGGCTGCTGATAAAATCCTCGGAGTCACTGCATTCGCCTCTCTTGTTATCATGCTTTCTGTTAAATACAGCATAGAGTACGGGTACCAGGAAGAGGGTGAGGATAGTACTCACTGTCAGTCCCCCGATTACAGTCTGGCCAAATGGTTTTACCAGTTCTGATCCCTGGCCGCTGGAAAATGCCATGGGCACCATACCCAAGACGGTTGTCAGGGTTGTCATCAGTACAGGACGGAGTCTGTTTCCTCCGGCTTCAATACAGGCATCCCGTATGCAAAGTCCTCGGCCTCTGAGAATATTGGTATAGTCAACCATAACGATACCGTTGTTTACAACAATACCCGCCAGCATGATCACCCCTACGGCTGAATACATACTGATAGCTTCTCCTGTGATTTTATACAGGAATATAATTCCGATTGCCATCAAAGGAATGGTGAAAAATATGATAAACGGGTCTCGCAGTGATTCAAACTGACTGGCCATAACACCGAATACCAGAACAACAGCGATAATCATGATAACAATAAACTTCATTATATAGGACTGGACTTCGGCATAGTCACCATTAAAGTCGATAATGACCGAATCATCGGCAATAATATTCTCTTTGATCATTGATCGGACCTTTGGTTCTACCTGGTTGGCTGCAAAACCGGGCTTCAGGCCTCCGGTTACATGGACAACACGGGACTGGTCTTCACGGGCAATATCAACAGGGCCTGAGGTCTTCTCAATTGTTGCCACACTGGAGAGTGGGATTCTCTGACCCATGGAGTTCATAACAAAGATTTTTTCCAGATCGGGAATAGCCGAGCGGTCCTCTTTATTAAGGATTACAAGGATATCGAATTCATCACCCCCAACCCTGTAGCGGGAGGCAGTTTTTCCGTCCACATTAGCTGAAATCTCATTACCTATGCTGTAAATACTCAGACCAAGGGAGTAGGCTTTTTCACGGTCCACGATAATCTCTGCCTGAGGCAGTCCTTCTGAGAGACTTACATCGGGCTCGGTCACTTCCGGAACCTGATCAATAAGCATCTCTTTTATGGCAAAGGCTACCCGCCTGGCTTCATCCATATCCTCTGTTTTAATGATGATATCGATTGGTGAAGCGGATCCTCCCATATTCATGGAGTTGCCGAAGCTGAAGGTCGCAGAGGGGAAGCTGTCAAAATGACTTCGGAGAATCTCTTTTATCTCGTCATTGCTTTCTGAACGGAGTTGATAATCCTTGAGAGTCATAGTCAGGGTACCCCTGCTTCCATCGTCTGCAGCAAGAAAACCGCCTGAACCTGTAGATATGATTATATCCTTTGCACTGTCCACCTCGTCGGAGGCAATGACTGCAATCTGGTTCATATACTCCTGGGTCAGCTCAAGCCTGGTTCCCACAGGCATCTCCATATTCAAGGTGATTGAGTCCTCTTCACTGTTGGGCATAAAGTTAATACCCAGTGACGGGAACATCATGATACTGAGTATAAAGAGTGCCAGAATAACAAGTACTACAAGAGCTTTATTGTCCAGACAGGATGCCAGCAATTTTTTATAACCGTTGTCCATTCCTGTGAAGAAGCGCTCCATAGCATTGTCTATTCCTCTCAGAAACTTCCACTTAAGGGGTCTCTGCTTTCTGGTATAGATGGTGATGTACTGGCTGGCCAGTACGGGTACCAGGGTGATTGCAATAAGCAGTGAGGAGAGCAGGGCGATAATAATGGTAAAGGCCAGGTCCTGAAAGAGTACTCCGATCATTTCCAGTTCTTTCTTAAACATCAGAACGGGGAGAAATACACAGACCGTAGTCAGAGTGGAGGCCATGATAGCCATAAACATTTCCTGGGTACCCAGGATGGCCGATGGTTTAAGTTTGGCACCCTTTTCTCTATAGCGGAATATGTTTTCCAGTATAACAATGGAGGAGTCCACAATCATCCCGACCCCCAGGGTCAGTCCTGCCAGAGTCATGATATTCAGGGTCAGTCCCGCAAAATACATGAACATGATTGTAATCAGCAGTGAGATAGGGATGGAGAGGCCGATGATCAGGGTACTCTTGACGCTTCTCAGGAAGATAAAGAGGATGACCATGGCCAGTATTGCTCCGGTTATGGCGGAGCTGGTTACCTGATCCAGAGAGCCCCGGATCATATCGGTTGTGTTGTTGATAACCTGTACAGACATGTCCTGAGGAAGGTTCTTATTGATCTGTTCCAGCTTGGCTACAACATTGTCTGCTGTCTCAATTGAGTTAACGCCGCTCTGCTTCTGAATCGATATATAAATACCCGGCTCACCGTTGATATAAACTGTGTTGGTGGCATCTTTATAACCTTCGAAGACAGTGGCAATATCTCTGAGGCGGATATCTTTGGTCACACCTCCGGACATTTTATAGGAGATAACCGCATTGGAGATCTCTTCAATGCTTTTGTATTCACCAGCAGTACGGATCAGGTATTTTTTTGATCCCTCTTCAACCGATCCGGCACCTATCTGCAAATTCTGTGTAGCCAGCATCTGGGCCACCTGAGTAATACTCAGATTGTATGCTTCCAGACGGTTCTGGGATATTTCTACACGGACTACCTTTTCCCGTCCACCGGTAATAATCGTTGTAGCAACGCCGGGTATCTGTTCCAGATAGGGCTGTATCTGATCTTCGGCTATGGATCTGATCTCTTCAGGCGTTCTGTTGCCGTCTACCACCAGGTCCATAATGGGCATCATGGCAGGGTCAAACTTGAAAATCTGGGGATTGGCTGCATCATCGGGGAGGAAGTCTTTAATAAATTCAAGCTTGTCCCTGACATCCTGGGACGCAGCTGACAGGTCTGTATCCCAGTCAAATTCCAGAAGAATCATACTGAGACCTTCGGAGGAAGTGGATGTTATCCTCTGCACATCCGATACATTCCCCATCTGCCCTTCGAGGGGTCTGGTTGTGGTCTGTTCTATCTCTTCAGGACCCGCACCGCTGTAGGTTGTAAAGATAACGAGGATGGGCGGATTAATTTCCGGATACAGGTCAATGGGGACCTGAGGTACTATATATAAACCGAGACCAACCAATATTGCAAAAAGGATTAGGATGGTGGTTGGCCTATTGACTATTGTTTTGGAAATACTCATTTATTTTCCTTTATTTCAGAGGTTGTACTGTACGAACAACTTTGACAGGAGCCTTGTCATCCAGCAGGGTCTGGCCCTGGTAAATAATTGTTTCTCCCACTTCAAGTCCTTCTCTTATTTCTGAAACACCGTTGATCCGGATACCTTCTGATATCAGTCTTTTTGAAACATGATCCTCTCCGTCCATAGTGAATACAAATGTCTCGCCGAAACGGATTATGATACAGTCGGAAGGTATGCGGACGATGTCCTCTTTCACCTCAGTTACCAGGCTGATCTTTGCATACATTCCCGCCTTGATTCTTTTATCCTTATCAGTCAGGTCCAGTTTTATCTCCATGGTTCTGGAGATCGAATCCACCACGGGACTCAGCTCTGTAACCACTGCCATAAACTCTTCTCCGGGGTAGGCTTCAAAGCTCAACCTGGCTGTCATTCCCATTTTTACTCTGGAGATGAATCGCTCGGGGATAAAGGTTCTGACCTGAAGGCTTTGGAGTCTTCCCACTGTTGCAATTGGAACCTGAGGACTCACTGTTGCTCCCACATCAAAGGGGAGACTGGTGATCGTCCCGCTGATTGTTGCCTTAACAGGGTTGGCCGTATAAGACATACCGGGACGGGACGGATCGATTTCTGCAATGACTTCATCTTTGCGTACATAATCTCCCAGGCTGACTTTCAGCTTGGAGAGTTTACCGGAGCTATCAGAATATACATCAACTGAACTATCAGGGATAATGTCTCCATTTACTTTAAGAATGTCTTTTATCTGACCTGATACAGCTTCTGTTGTGGTTACGGCAAAGATGGTTTCTTTGTTCTCATCCGTCATGTCGGGGCCCCCTTTGGGTCCTTCCTTACCATCCTTCATACCCAGAAAAGTGAAGGCGGCAAAACCTACAATCCCAATCAGCAGGATAATCAGTATCATACGACCCGCAGATAGTTTCTTTTTAACTTTTATTTCTTTATCCGTATTCAGTTCGGCCGATTTATCTTTTTTACTCATTTTTCCTCCAGAACGTTAGAGATGTCTTCCGCATTGATGGCATATTCAAGATCAAGAAGTCTGTTTATATAATTAATTTTTTCATAAAGAACATTCTGTGATGCGCTGAGCAGCTCGGTCTGAGCGGTTTCAACATCAAGGAGTTCTCTTGTTCCCAGGTTATAGGCTTCGGTAGTCAGTTCGAAAGATTTTCTGGCAAGATCCACATTCAGCGAATATGTTTCTACTGTGTTCATGGAATTCTGCAGAGTCAATACCAGGTTTGTAATTTCAATTTCAGCAGAGTCGAATATGAGCTGTTTACTCAGTTCAAGCTGTTTAATCTGATCATCAAAATCCTCAAGAAGCACTGAAGTGGAAGATGAGGGGATGAAATCATCCAGGGGGATGCTCATATTTATTCCAAAAGTAGCGCTGTCTCTCCAGTAATCTTTTTGCCAGTTGTCACTGTCAAAGCCATCGGCAACATCTGTACCCCAGCTTCCTGAAAGGGCCAGAGTCGGAGTCCTATTATATTGAGCCTGAAGTTTTCTGGTATTTTCCAATGATTCTATGGATTTATTTATCTGCAGCACATCCAGTCTGTTGGCACTGTATGTATCAAAAAGTTCCTGAGCCGACAGTTTGTAGAATACAATATTTTCAAGTCCTTCTTCCAATTCCAGATTTATAGTGCTGGGGATTCCCAGAAGAAGCTTGAAATTCATAAGGTCATTTTTGTAACTGGTGACCTGGTTATTGTATACAGGTTTGCTGTTTTCGGCTGTTACCTGAGACTGCAGCATCTCAAGTTCTGAAATAAGACCATTATTATAATTCTCTCGGGCTTGTTCATAACGTTTCTCGGCAATGTCAATATTCTGCTGTTTCAGTTCCAGGTCCGTGGCGGTGGCTACCAGGAGAAAGTAATACTTTCTAACATCTCTATTCAGCTTTTTGCGGGAATCGTCATAGCTCAAAATACCGCCTTCGTATTCAATCTTTGTCTGCTTGATCCCTGTTCCCAATGCAATATTGATGGGCAGGCTTGCAGAGAGGCCACCACTGATAATCCAGGTCCTTGCAGTCGGATCAGGATTCATTGCGCTGGGTGCCGGATCTGAAAATAGAGTACCCGTGTTGTTGAGCCCGGCTGAACCGTTAATACTGGGAATAAATGCATTCCATGCAGTATCTTTAGCTCGCTCTTTAATATTAAGATTTATGGCATCGCTCTGCAGACTCAGGTTGTTCTCCAGGGCCAGAGCTACAGCGCTGTCGGCTGTAAGGGTCAGTGTTTCGGCAAAACCTGCTGTTGTGATCAGCATTATCAATGCTGTTAATGTCAGTACTTTTTTCATCTAGAATCTCCTTAACTATCAAAATCTCCCGATTCTGAAATTTTTATTTTTCCTTTGGCTCAGGGGCCTGAGTCTTAAGTGGCTGATGATGCTTTCCCATAAGCCAGCAGTTTCAGCCAATCCAATATCTCTTCTGTCAGGGGGGCATCACCCTCCTGCTGATAAATAACGCGTTCAATAAATATAAAAAAGCTGAAAATCATCTGATACTCATAGACCGATAGAATATCTTTCAGTTTTTTGTTATCAATTCCTTCCTGCAGGAAATCAAGGAATCCTTTTTTAAGAGCAGGTCTTTTTATCTTGCCGAATATTTCAGGGCTCATAAATTGTTTCAGGACAATGAACGCCTGGGGTTTCTGAGGGAACAGAACACTCTGCAGTTCCAGGTGAGCCAGCAGTTTATCTTCAAAACTATCTTTCTGAGATAATAACTGCGCGTGAAACTTCGTATAATCTGTAACAAGTGCATTGATTGTTTTTGTCAGCATGTCATCTTTATTTTTAAAATAGTTATAGAGAGTACTCTTTGACATCCCTGCTTTTTCTGCAATCAGTTCAAGGGTTACACCTGTAAATCCTTTCTCCTGTATAACCTGATTCACCGCCTGAATCAAATCCGGCTGATTAGAGCACATTCTGTATTGTTTGTAAATTTCAGCTGTGGTCTCTGCTTTCTCTGCAGAGGGGAGCCTGAAGGATTCTCCTGCAAGTCCGTTATTTAAAAGATTCAGTATAAGATCTATTTTCTCAATGTCTGTGCGGTTCTGCTGTAACTCTTCATTTTCATGCCAGCCCCACATAAAAAAACAGTAGAGCATAATTAGAAGAAAAACTCTGTTGGAAATATTCAGGATTTTCTGGATCTCTATGATCTGCTTCATATTGTTTAATTGGAAAAGCTTGTTCTGACGAAGGGTATTATAGCTGCTGAAATGAACATATCGTTTACTTTCAACCTGGGCTTTGGAATATGATTCTATAAAGAATCTGGTCTGATCATCCTTCTTCATACTCTGAAGACGGGGGATCAATTCTAAAAACCATTCCCGTTCGAGAGAGTTTACATATTCGGCCATGGAATTAAGGAGTTCTTCCTTGTTTGAAAAGTAGCGGTACAGAGCTGGTTTTGTCATCTGCAGCTCTTTTGCCAATGTGGTTAGAGAAGTCTTTTTATAATCATCACAGGACCAGGCATCCATTGCCGCTTCCATAATGGCTATTTTTTTAAGTCTGCGTTTTTCTTCTACTTTCATTTTTGTTTACGACCGTTCGTTAACAAAAATAGTAAATTCAAATAAAGAGGTCAATAATAAAGTGATAGAAAATTATAAATTCGCTCTGGAATCCGACCGAATATCCTAAAGTTGCTTCTTGAAAAGCTCTAATACTCTTGCTGTTGCAGCCTCTCTGCCTGTTTCAACAGCACAGCCGGCCGCTTTTACATGACCGCCGCCTTTCAGTTCAGAGGCTATCCTACCCACATCAATATGGTTATTGGAACGAAGTCCGATAATGGTGAGAGTATCAGACTCTTCACGAAGCAATGCAACAGCTTCACAGCCCGCTACAGATTGGAGCAGCTGGTACAGGCGATCGGAATCTCTGTCATCAACTCCCAGCTCATCCCTGTCTTCCTTGTTTTCCCAGGATATCAGTATCTTGTTGTCAAAGTAAAATCGGGCTCTCTCCAGGAGTCTTCCCATAAGGCGTCGTGTTCCCAGCTCTCTTCCGCCGTTGATACGGCGGTATATTGCATTGGGGGAAGCCCCGTTATCTATCATCCCGGCAACTCTGTTGAATACCGGACCTGTTGCTCCTTCCAGATGTCTGAAGAATCCTGTATCCGTGGCAAAACCGAAAAAGAGGTAGCTGCTGGTGTCTTTATCGGGTTTTTCTCCGTACAGATCCCATAATCCCTGAATAAGGAGAGTGGTGGAGGGGCTGGCCGCATCGATATAGCGGTATTCTCCGGCTGAACTACCAGAGGCATGGTGATCGATAATCATCAGATCAAAGGGTTCCAGTTCCTCTACAGGGTATCCTGTTCGGCTGATGTCGGAGCAGTCCAGCAGTATAAGCAAGGTGCCTGCAGGAGAGGGATAGGACCAGTTGGTTTCAAAAAGTTCTTCCAGATCCCTGGTTTCGGGTCTTGTGAAAGGTCCTTTGGCAATAAGGCGGACATTTTTGTTCAGCCTTTTAAGGAGGGCTGCCAGGCCCAGCTGTGAACAGAGAGAGTCCGCATCGGGATGCTCATGTCCGATAAGTATAAAGTTCTTATAAGAATCAAAACCCTCCCGGATAGAGGAGGGTATTTCAGAAAAAGTCATAAAACCTCTTTATTGATATTCAATGACCAGTTCTTCATCAGAAAATTTATCATCATAGTTATCGCCACGGAGACGTCCCCAGCTCATGTCATTGAAGTCTTCAATAAGATATAGCCTGAAGTGTTCAATTTTACCTTCTGAGTAGTAGAAGGTGGCATAGGGGTACTCTTTACCGAATCCGTAGGCAATTTCACCGTAACCTGCTGATTTCTTAAACCATGTCAGAGGGGCATAGAAGGTTCCTATGGTTCTGTTGGATTTAATGTAATCAACTCTGTAGCCCAGTGCATGGGGATAAACTTTATAAATCGCCATTGTTTTAGGATAGATGTTGGATCTTTTAGATTCTGATATCTCAGCTGATAGAAAAGATGCAGAGACAAACATAATTAGAAGGATAAAAAAGGCAGTTCTCTTTGCCATGACACGAGGCCTCCTGGAATTTTCAAATAATAGTCTATTCAATTTATAATAGAAAAACGCTCTTATGGCAATTAAGTTTTCTACTGCAGAGGCTTATTATTCCACTATACAGAGAAAAAAGCAGTATTCGTATATGTTCAGAGTCAAAATGTGCCTTCAGGGAAGAGTTGTCCCAATGCTTCTTTCACAGAACTGCTGAAAATAAAACGAATGTCATCCCTTATTTCCTGGGGAAGATCTTCCTGATCTTTTCTGTTTTTTTCAGGAAGCAGGATAATTCGGCATTTATTTCTGTGGGCGGCCAAAACCTTTTCTTTAACTCCGCCGATGGGGAGCAATCTGTCGGTGAGGGTTATCTCTCCAGTCATCGCCAACTTTGAGATCAGGGGAGTTTGCTTTAATGCCGACAGGAGAGCCGCAGTCATTGTTATACCCGCAGAAGGTCCGTCTTTGGGGATGGCTCCTTCTGGAACATGGATATGGATATCATGCTCTTTATAGAAATTCGGATCGATCCCGAAGGTTTCAGCATTGGCTCTCAGGTAGGAGAGGGCTATCTGGGCGCTCTCTTTCATGACGTCACCCAGCTTTCCGGTGAGGATCAGTTTTCCTTCTCCCTGCAGCAGGCTTACTTCTACGGGCAGGACTCTACCTCCTACTTCGGTCCATGCCATACCTGTTGCCAGGCCGGCTCTTTCTCTTGTGTCGCTATCTTCGTCCGGAATGGGAGGATTCCCCAGGTAGTGGAGTACATCGCTTCCATTTATAGTCAGATCAAACACTGATAGATCGGGAAGGTTCTCACCCTTGTCACTACGATCGCCGAAGATCTCCTGGTATTTGTGAATACGGGCTGTATGGATGTTGTTGCCGCCTGAACGTTTCTGGTAACTCTCGATGGCTTCTCTGGTAATCTTTCTGATGACCTGGCCAATCTGGCGTTCCAGGTTTCTCACACCTGATTCCATTGTGTAGTTTCGGATCAGAGTATTAACAGCATCATCGCTGATATTGAGCCGGCTGTTTTCCATTCCGTTCTCTTTCAGCTGCTTGGGAATGATAAATCCTCTGGCAATACGGGCTTTTTCTATCTCTGTATAACCGGGAATCTCTATGACTTCCATCCTGTCCAGAAGGGGACGGGGAATGTTATGCAGAGAGTTGGCGGTAGTTATGAACATAACACTTGAAAGGTCGTAGGACAGTTCAAGGTAGTGGTCTGTAAAGGTTCCGTTCTGCTCCGGGTCCAGGACTTCCAGCAGGGCTGCCGAAGGGTCACCCCGGAAATCGCTGCTCATCTTGTCTATTTCATCCAGAAGGAATACGGGATTTGTGGTCCCTGCTTTCTTGATAGACTGAATTATTTTTCCGGGCAGGGCACCCACATATGTTTTTCTGTGGCCTCTTATCTCCGCTTCATCCCGTATACCACCAAGAGATATCCGGACAAACTCTCTGTTTAGAGCTCTGGCAACAGAGCGGCCCAATGATGTCTTTCCGGTTCCCGGAGGTCCGACAAAACATAGGATAGGACCTTTCAGCTTTTCGCGGATTTGTCTGACCGCAATATAATCAAGGATTCTGTCCTTGGCTTTTTTCAGATTGTAATGATCTTCATCAAGAACACGGGCCGCCCGGGCCAGGTTCATTCTATCGTTGGATTCTTCGCTCCAGGGGATATCTACAAGCCATTCAAGATAGGTTCTGAGGACTCCCGATTCGGGGCTCATAGGCTGCAGGCGGGATAGTCGTTTTACTTCCTTAAGAGCCTTGGCCTTCACCTCTTCGGGCATGGTCATTTCATTTATCCGGCTCTCCAGCTCTGCTGCACCAGAGGGGTCCTCCTGTGAGGAGTTTCCTAGTTCTTTATTGATCTCTTTCAGTTGTTCATTCAGGAAATACTCTTTTTGAGTCTTTTCCATCTTCTTACGAACCCGTCCTGATATATCATGTTTAAGTGAACTCTTTTCAATTTCCATCTGAACAATTTCGCTGAGTCTGCTCAGCTTTTCACCGGGACTGTCAATCTCAAGGAGAGCAATTTTATCTTCGATTGGAATGGTCAGCTGAGAAGCAATTATACCGATCACCTTTTCGGGTGTCTGAGCCTGTTCCACCTGATTTTTAGTTTCTTTGGTTATTTTTTTGTTCTTTCGAGTATATTCGTAAAAGGTTTCCTGAAGGGTTTCCATTCCTACTGCCAGGGTCCGCCCTATTTCACGGCTCTCCTGAATGGGTTTGTACTGAACCATAAGAATGTCTTTCCGTTTGACCAGTTTTGACAGTTCACCCTTACTGCGTCCCTCAACCAACAGGCGGGAATTTCCGTCGGGAAGTTTCAGGACCTGAAGTATATGCGCCACTGTTCCTGTGGAATAGAGGTGTTTTTTCTGTATTGTGGAGTCGGCCTTCTCTTTCTGAAAGGCCAGGAATATATCTCTTTTCCCTCTCATGGCCTCATCCACCGCTCTGGTGGATATGGCATCGGTCAGGAAGAAGGGAGCTACCGTATAGGGAAATATTACCGTGTCAGGTAGTATTATAACCGGCAGCTCCGGTTTTCTCAGATTAAGCGGTGATCTGTTTATTCTCATGTAGTGCATTTTCCCAGGGGGCTTCAATTTTTTCCGGATCTGTAAGGATAACGGGCAAAGTGTCATTTATGATGACATCCCTGGTTACAATAACTTTCTTTTTACCTTCTATAGAAGGGAGATCGTACATGATTTCAAGCATTACAGATTCCACAATAGAACGGATTCCACGGGCTCCTGTTTTTCTTTCCAGAGCTTTGTCGGCAATGGCTTCGATGGCAGCTTCTTCAAAACGCAGTTCAGTATCATCCAGTTTGAGGGATTCTTCGAACTGTCTGATGACTGAGTTTCTGGGTTCAGTAAGAATCCTTTTCAGATCATCTTTTTTAAGATTCTCCAGGCTGACCTGGATAGGCAGACGACCGATAAACTCTGGTATAAGACCGAATTTTACAAGGTCATCGGGATGCATCTTACTAAAGAGCGCTACCAGGTCTTTTTCATGGATAGTCTGAAGATCAGAACCAAATCCCATGGGCTGCTGAGTCACTCTGGTTTCAATAATTTTATCCAGACCGACAAAAGCTCCACCGCAGATAATCAGGATGTTGGAAGTATCAATCTTCAGCATCTCCTGGTTAGGGTGCTTTCTTCCACCCTGGGGAGGAACGGAAGCTTCAGAACCTTCAATGATTTTCAGCAGAGCCTGCTGAACACCTTCACCCGAAACATCTCTGGTGATGGATACATTTTCTCCCTTACGGGCAATCTTATCAATTTCATCAATATAGATGATTCCTCTTTCTGCAGCGGCAATATTATTACCGGCAGCCTGAATCAGCTTCAGGAGGATATTCTCAACATCTTCACCAACGTAACCGGCTTCGGTCAATGTCGTAGCATCGGCGATGGCAAAGGGTACTTTCAGTTTTTTTGCAAGTGTCTTGGCAAGGAGGGTCTTACCCGTTCCTGTGGGACCGATTAGGAGAACATTGGATTTTTCCAATTCCACATCAGCTGAGACCTTGTCTTTGAACATTATTCTTTTGTAGTGATTATAAACACCTACGGAGAGGCTCTTTTTGGCAGCATCCTGTCCGATGACATACTCATCCAGGTATTCCTTGATCTCTTTAGGTGTAGGGATGTCATCTACAAAGTCGGAAGAGATGTTTTCTTCTTCTGACATGATCTTATTACAAACCTGAACACACTCATCACAGATATATACGCCTGGTCCTGCAATTAGTTTCTTGGCAACATCGGAATGCTTGCCGCAGAATGAACATACTTTTAATTCTTTATTTTTAGTTCGGGCCATTTTTTACCTCTTTAAAATACTGTCAGTCACACCGTAAGCAACAGCTTCTTCGGCTGACATGAAGAAGTCACGCTCCATATCGGATGCAATCTCTTCAAAGTCTTTTCCGCTGTTATCCGCAAAGTACTGAATCAGCATTTTCTTGAGTCGAATGATTTCACGAGCCTGAATACCGATATCACGGGCCTGACCCTGAACACCACCCCAAGGCTGATGAATCATGACGCGGGAAGAAGGGAGGCAATGTCGTTTCCCTTTTGCTCCTCCTGCAAGAAGAACGGCACCCATAGAGGCCGCCTGACCGATACAAATGGTCTGAACATCGGGTTTGATGTGCTGCATTGTATCGTAGATAGCCAAACCGGCAGTGACAGAACCGCCGGGGCTATTGATGTAAAGATTTATATCCTTTTCCGGATTTTCAGATTCCAGGAAAAGAAGTTGAGCAACAACAAGGTCTGCCGTAACATCATTTATTTCCCCATCCAGGAAAACTATTCTGTCTTTTAAAAGACGGGAAAAAATGTCATAAGACCGTTCTCCTGTACCTGTTCTCTCAACAACAACGGGTACAAGGGTATTATTCTGAACATGCATATCGGCAGATCCTCATTATTTTAATTTTTATTTCATCAGGTCGTCGTAATCAACCTTTTCATCACTTTTTGTGATTTTCGCATTATCAAGAAGGAAGTCAACAACTTTCTTCTGCTTGATATCACTACTAAGATACTCTTTTAAGCCGGCTTCGCCAAATGATTTCTTGAGATCTTCAACAGGCATCTTGTACATTTCGGCCTGCTTCCTGATTTCTTCTTCCATTTCGTCGTCAGCGACTTCAATTTTTTCGTCTTCAATTATCTTGTTGAAAATCAACTGGGATTTCAAGCTCTTAACAGCATTTTCTTTCCAGGACTCAAGCATCTGATCTTTAGTCTGACCCTGCATTTCAAGGAACTGAAGCATCTGTTCTTCCTGAGTCTGAGACTGCTGGAGGAAGTTTTTCCAGTTATTTTCCTGTTCTGCCTTGATCATAGAAACAGGAAGATCGATTTCACTGGATTCCACCAGTTTGTCGATAAGCTGTTCCATTTTATTACCCTTGGTCTTGGCCTCGGCCTTATCCTTGAGCTGTTTCTTGATGTCTTTTCTCAGGTCATCAATAGTTTTGAACTTCTCGTTTACATCCTGTGCCAGTTCATCATCAAGTTCGGGGAGCTGTTTTTCTTTTACAGCTTTTATCTTGACTTTGATTTTTACACTTTTACCGGCAAGGTCTTTGTTTTCAAAGTCCTCTTTGTATTTCTTAGTGATGACTTTTTCTTCATCTTTTTTCATGCCGACAAGCTGTTTGTCGATTTTGTAAAGATTGTATCCTGTACCAATTGTGAAAACAAAGTCTTCTCTTTTGGAATCTTCAACTTCTTCTTTACCGTCCATTTCACAGTAGTCAAGGGTGACAATGTCATCGTTTGCAACGGTTTCATCGGCCTTGTCCATGACAACAGAATTCTGTTCCTGGATTTTTTCCATTTCGGCATTTTCATGCTTTTTAAGAATCTTGACCTGTGTTTCTTCAATTTCGATTCCCTTGTATTCGCCGAATTTAACTTCGGGGAAGGTATCGTAGATCAGCTCGAAGGAAAAATCTTTTTCCGGATCAAGTTCAGGCTCTCCCTGTACTTCAGGGTAGTCATATCCAAGGGGTTTCTCATCGAGATCTTCCATGGCTGCTTTGAGGGCTATATCCATGAGGTTTGCAGCAGCTTCCTGTCTGATTCCCTCACCGAATTTTCTTTCAAGTACGGATACGGGCACTTTGCCTTTTCTGAATCCCTTAATCTGTACTTCTTTTGTGTACTTTGCTAAAAGATCTTTGTACTCTTTGGCTGCGTGCTCTTTACCTACAGTCAGGGAAAGTTTGACGGTTGAGTTTTCTAATTTTTCGACACTCTTACTGGTTATCACAGCACTGTCCTTCTTACGTGGTATGTTTTGGTATAAAAAAAAGACGACCCGGATAACACCCAGATCGTCCTCACCTTCCGTTTAGCGTTAGATGAAGCCTCTGTGCTCCATCAGACGAAGTATAAAACAAATCCCGGCATATGTCGAAATCTGCGTTCCTAAGTAAGCGAAAGACGGGACTTGAACCCGCGACATCGACCTTGGCAAGGTCGAGCTCTACCACTGAGCTACTTTCGCACATGAACTGCGAGTGAAGGGACTCGAACCCTTACACCGGAGGCACTAGTTCCTAAGACTAGCGTGTCTACCAATTCCACCACACTCGCGATCACAAATGAGCCGTAAAGGGTTCGAACCTTTGACCCGCAGATTAAGAGTCTGCTGCTCTACCAGCTGAGCTAACGGCCCGTGTTTTAAGTCCCGGGGGACTAAAAAAAAATTACGTCCAGCAGGATTCGAACCTGCGACCTACGGATTCGAAGTCCGGCGCTCTATCCAGCTGAGCTATGGACGCAATTAAAAGGGTGAATGACGGGGCTCGAACCCGCGACAACCAGAACCACAATCTGGTGCTCTACCAACTGAACTACATTCACCATATTATTAGAACGTGACGTATAATTATATAAAAGGCCTTTTTTGTCAACATTAATACTTTGATTTTTTAAAATTCCGGAAGAAAGGAGCGCCTCCGCTTAAGAACTTTCTGCAGAAGTCCATAGATGCCAGCTGCAGCCGGTCATCACCGAAGTCCCGATTATTGAAAATCAGCCCTGAGGATAATGCGGCAGCTATTCCACTTTACTCTGGCTCCCTCAAGGTGCTTAAGGCAGTAGCTGCTGTAGGATTCCATTTTTTTCTCTCCTAGAACAGCCTTCATCCGGAATCCCAGGCTTCCTGGTCTCTCTGTATTAAACCAGTTGTTCAGCTGTTCTGTACTGAGTATTCTATCTTCACTGCTGTTCAGGATCTCTGCAGCGGAATCGGAGGCTCCCATCTCCTTTAACAGAGCAAGAACAGTCTCTTCTGATTCCAGTCCGGGATATGCCTCCCGGTACACCGCATCTTCAGCTTCCCTTATGGACTGCCATTCATCAAGACTCTCCGCTCCATCCGGCAGGAAATCACTCAGGCGGCTCCCCATTGCAGGAAGGGGCTCGCTGAGGCTTAGTACTCCACCGGGAGAGAGAAGCTGTCTCAGCTGTTCCCATTCGGCTTTTCTGTTCTCTTCAGATAGACGGGAGATCCAGTCTCTGATCATAATGGTTTCGAACAGCTCACAGCTCTCTTTTATTGTTTCCAGATCCTGCAGGGCTGTGTCAGACCTGCCGCCGAAGAAGATCGGCCGCTCCGATTCTGGAAGGCTGCGGGTGAAGTGCTCACAGAGGTCCATATTTCTCCCTTCGGGGAACCAGGCACAAACACCTCCCTCGGGGACGCGTCTCCAGGCTTCCCAGAGAAGAAGACCGCTGCTCTCTCTCCAGATAAGGAACTTATGATGTCTTTCGGTTTTCAGGGGGGCAAACATGCGGCTGCGCATCTCTTCAAGAAAGCGGCTGCTGTTTCCTCTTGTACGCCGCATCCAGGCATCCCGTTCTTTATCACCGGGAGAGAAGCTGAGATTCTCAAGGCTCTCTTCGATCATGGCTGCCATCTGCAGTTCCCGCCGGCGTATAACATCCTGCTGTATTCCCGCTTCAAATCCCTGTGATGCAGGCTGATAGAATATTCGCCCTTTGAGCCCCCGGGGCAGGTAGGCCTGAGCCACCCAGTGATCTCTGTAGGCGTGGGGGTAGTTGTATCCCTCTCCGTGCCCGAAACCGTGTTTGTCCCGGCTTGGGTCTCTCAGATGATTTGGTACTTCCCTGGCAGCCTCTTCATCAACTACTTTTACAGCATCGAAGAAGGCAAGGGATGAATTGGATTTGGGAGCTGTGGCCAGATAGAGAGCCGCCTGTGTCAGGTGAAACTGTCCCTCAGGCAGTCCGACCCGGTCATAAGCCTGGGCTGCCGCATTTACCTGAACCAGTGCTTGAGGATCGGCCATGCCGATGTCTTCGGCTGCCGAAATAATCATTCTTCTAAAGATGAAACGGGGATCTTCCCCCGCTTTAACCATTCTTGCCATCCAGTAAAGGGCGGCATCGGGGTCCGAGCCCCTTATGGATTTGATAAATGCGGATATGGTGTCATAGTGGTAGTCACCCTCTTTATCGTAGAGAACCACTTTTTTCTGAATACTCTCTTCCGCAGTTTCCAGGGTAATGTAAATTTTTTCTCCTCCGGGAGGAGGATAGGAGTCGGGAGTCGTCTCCACTGCCAGCTGCAGTGAATTGAGCAGACTTCGTGCATCCCCGTCGGCCGTTTTTACAAGGTGCTCCAGGGCTCCCTCTTCAAAATCAATTTCCCATTTTCCATAACCCCGCTCTTTGTCGGCAGCAGCCTGACGGGCCACTTCAAAAAGGTCTTCCGATTCCAGCTGTTTAAGCTGGAATATCCGACTCCGGCTGACCAGGGCTGAGTTTACTTCAAAATAGGGATTCTCTGTGGTTGCACCCACAAGAATTATGGTTCCGTTCTCCACCCAGGGGAGGAGGGCGTCCTGCTGCGCCTTGTTCCAGCGATGAACTTCATCCACAAAAAGTATGGTTCTTCTGCCATGAAGATCTCTGAGCTCCTGAGCTTCGGCTATGGCTTCACGGACCTGTTTTACACCGCTGAGTACTGCATTCAGACTCAGGAATCGGCTGCTTGTGGTACCTGCTATGACCCGAGCCAGAGTTGTCTTTCCGGTTCCCGGCGGTCCGTAGAATATGAGTGATGAGAGCTGGTCTGCCTTGATGGCACGCCTGAGCAGTCTTCCCTTCCCTACAATGTGATTCTGTCCGATATATTCATCCATATTCCGGGGCCGCATTCTGGCGGCAAGAGGTTCATTCTGCTGGGCGGCCTGAAACAGATCCATTGTTATGGTTTAAATCAGACCTTTTCTGATCTGATCTTTTGCCTGTTTTAAAACGTCCTGGTACTGCTGATCCATTCGGCTGATCTGCTCTGATAATACCTTAAGAAATTCGGGGTCCTGTTCGGGGGTGAGATGGACTTCCTGTCCGGATTGCTGACTGAGCTGCTGTTCTTTCTGTCTCAACTGAGGTTCATACTGCTGTTTCATTGATGCTTCAAGCTGATCCAGATTACTCAGATACTGAGAGAAGAGCTGTTTCAGTTGTTCAAACATGGAATCGGTCTCTTCCTTGTCTCCGCTGACTATTGCAAGGGCTGCATTCAACGGGATAAGTTTATTGCTGTCTGACTCAAGGCGGGGCAGGGTAATATTGGCCAGGATTGTATCCATGGCTCCGTTTTTAAACCAGCCGAGTTCCTCATCTTTATAGAATTTCATCTTGTCGATGAATTCTGATTTCTTAGGATTTTCCAGAAAAGTGGAAACAGAGACTTTCCCCTCCCTGTTCATCATATTCTTCTTTACTGCTTTTTTATCTGTTTTCAGATCGGCTGTTTTTTCAAGCGCCAGTTCCAGGGCTGATTTTATTTTTCCCATGATATGATCCTTTTTTGATCTTTCTTTACCTTTCATGCGGTGGTATCCGCCGTTCGGTTATCTTCAAGATAATAGTATAACCCGTGACAATCAAGTAAGGGTTTTGATGCTGAACCTCCTTTGTGTTATACTTGGTTATTATGAAAACTAATAGAAGAAGTGACAAAAACAGATCAGAAAAATACAGCGAAAGAGCGGGAGCCATGCTTGACCAGTTTCACTGGGAAAAAGCGGAGTCCCACTTTCTTGCTCTTTTAGAAAGTTCCATCCTGACAATTGCAGAAATCAGGGATCTCACATGGGCACAGCTGCGTAACAGTTATGAGGGGCTCTTTATTCAGGAAAAACCTGTAACTGTACGTGAAGAGTATCTTGAAGAACTTCGCACCCTGCTGAAGGATGGAGAAGGATTTTATGGAGAAGAGCTTTACGGCAGTGACGGAAGTCCCAGGCTCTTTACCAAGGAAACAATGAAGAACATTACTAAAGAGCTGGATCAGTTCAAGGGCTGACAGTCAAATATTTCTGTTTCACAGCAGAGCTTCCGGATCTTCCTGTCATGAGAATCAAAGGGCAGATCCGGAACAATGATTCCCTTCCATGAAATTCCCATTGTAATACAATCGCAGTTCTCCTCAATCCGGGACAGGAATCGGTCGTAAAATCCACCGCCCCGTCCCATTCTCTTTCCGTCTTTTGTAAATCCGAGACCGGGGGTGAGAATTAGAACCCTGCCCGCTGTTTCAGGATTAAAAAGTTCTGCATCTTCCAGGGGCTCTCTGATATTCCAGTAATTCAGTTCCAGAGAAGAGGGGTTCAGATCTTTTAATCTGTGAAAGGTCATGGTTCCGCCTCTTTGTATTCTGGGAACTAAAACATTTTTTTCAGCCTGAATGCTTTTGAGAATCAGGGAGTCCAGAGAAATCTCTCCGGCAAAATCCAGGTAGGCCAGAACTGTTTCGCATCGGGACCATTCTTCCGACTCCCATATGGTTTTTGCCGTGGCGTTATTGAGCAGAGCAAGATCATCGGCAGTCAGAGAATTCCATTGTTCCTGAAGAACTTTTCTATATTCCTTTTTATTCATATTTAGATTCTCCCGGCTCTATGAATTCAGTTCATTTTAATACTTAAGTGAAGATAAAAAAAAGGCCGGAACTGCGTCCGGCCTGTGTTCTCAGTTTTAGTATGATTATTGTGTGAAGGCTACTGCGAGGCTGTTAGTTCTGACAGATACATAGTTTCCCTTCAGAGGAGTATCGGAACTTAGAGGGAAGGTATAAGCATAATCTTCTTTAAAGGGATCATATATTTTAGCCATTCCTGTTTTTCCATCAATAACCAGTTTTACCGGAAGGGCATAGTTCATACTCTTTTCAATCATAGGCTCAATTGATGCAAGAGAAACACTCTCAACTAAATTCATTCTGTAATTGTTATCACTCTTGTAAATCTGGGCACTAAGACCTTTAGGAGTGCTTGAACTCGTAGGGTTTTCATCATAGTTAATCCATAAAAGGTAAGATTCTCCCTCTCCCCAAGCTTTAGCAGGAGCAGGCTTATCGACAAATACATGTAATCCGAATCCGCCGTGTCCATCTTGAAGTCCGTCTAAATAGCGGGCTTTGAATTCATAGACCATTGTGCCGTTCTGTGGAGCATAGACGTTGATTTTTGCCATACTTGATTCTGAATCAGATGTAATCTGATAGGATGATACTTTCCAGTCGCCATAGCTGGCTTTGAATTTCATGGAATCAGCAAAAATGCTGGTTGTAAAAACGACTGATAAACAGATGATAATAAGGATTACTTTTTTCATTAATTTGTCTCTCCCGGGTGAATTTGTTTTTGTTTGGACTTTAAGAGTAAACCCGTTTATTTATGGAGACAAGCTAAAAAAAGTTAGAATGACATGAGAAAAGGATGAATCTATTTTTTTACAGAATCTTTGTTACTTTGCTGAACCGCTGTTGTTTATAATAAATTCGGCTGCTTCAAGAATGTTGTTTTTAACTACTAAATCTCTATAAATTCCCTGATCGATATTTTCTTCAGTAATATTGCCGTCTCCTGTCCTTACAAGAAGGGGTTTTACTCTACCGTTCAGAGCACAGCGGAGATCTCCTTCCCGGTCACCTATCATCCAGCAGTTTTTCATGCTCAGACCGAGGAGTGAGCATGCCTTGTGCAGAAGTTCTGGTGAGGGCTTTGTTACCGTAGTATCAGTGTAGTCGGGGTGAACTGCCAGATTCCCGGCACCGCTGCTGAAGTAGATGGCATCGGGCTGGCTTTCTATATCCCCTGTCTCATTCACAAGGAGATGACACATATATTCATGGTTGAGGAGAACCACCGATTCAGGTACATAGCCAAGACCGATACAGGATTGATTTGTGTTGATCACCACGGCAAATCCTGCTTTTCTGAGTTTGAGTATGGCCTCTCCCGCTCCGGGGATCAGTTTCATCTCTTCGGGGCCTGTCGTGTAGGAAGACTGGGTGGCGATAACACCATCCCTGTCCATAAAAACCGCTGGTTTTCCCTTGTGTATACTTTTTTTCTGAATTTCCAGACGACTGGTCTTCTGCAGGGCATTCCCTTCCAGTTCATGAATGAGAACAGGATGGGGGATAGCGCAAAAGGCAGGTCCGGAGATCCATGTGGTCTTTTCCTCTCTATAGCTTTTGATTCCCGGATGGTAATGTCCTGATAGACTGAGAACCACATTGCCCGAGTCCCGGCACATCTTTCTCAGGTTGTCCGCTTCCTTATAGACATGCTTCAGTTTTATCTGCTCCGAAGGGGTGCTGACAAAGTGCTGAAGGTGAATCTGCGGCGGGCTGTCAGGATCGGCAAGCTGAGCCTCCATAAGCCTTCTTTCTCTGTCGAAGCGACGGGGCTGACCGCCGTCCCACTGTCTGTCATGAAAGGAGACAAAACGATAACCCTTGAAGTCTCTGACCAGAGGCTGATCTCCCCAGAGTTCTGTGTAGAGTTCCGGTTCGTCCTTATTTCCCGGAATCACAATCCAGGGAATTCCTGAATGATCCAGGATGGAGCGTATTGTCAGATAGTCTTTTCTGATAAGTTGTTTGAACGGGGTGGAGAGGTCCATATAGTAGTTGTTGTGCTTAAGAACTACTCCCGGTGTATCGATGATATCACCTGTGATAACCAGTATATCGATTTTTTCTTTTTTGAGAACATTCAGGGCTTTTTCAAGAACCTTGAGCATTTCTCTGCTGCGGTTTTTTTGCTTATGAGAAGAACCGGGAGTATAATGGCGGAAATGGATATCTGTTATATGGCCGATTTTCAGTGACTTCATCTTAATCTGGATTTTAGATAAATACTGTGACCATGGGAATAGGAGAACTGTAAAATAATGATCCGTTTATACATATTTTTGGGCCTGCTTGCTCTGTTTATGGTGTGGGAAACTGTTTTTCCCAGGAGATCTCAGGGGCGGCTGTTAAAGAACAGGGTCTGTAATCTTTCCCTGTCGGTACTGAATTCTCTTCTAATGTCACTGATTCCTTTTTCTGCGGCTGCAGCGGCGGTAGCGGTTGAGACTGCAGGAGCCGCGGGTACCGGAGCCGGTCTGCTCCTCAGTATTAAGATGCACAACGGTCTGAGGTTTGTCCTTTCAATAGTCATCCTGGATCTTGTTATCTATTTTCAGCACCTCATGTTTCATTCTGTTCCTCTCTTCTGGCAGCTTCATAAGGTTCATCATGCAGACAGTACTCTTAATGTTACATCGGCAATCCGCTTTCATCCCATTGAGATTGCACTCTCCCTGGGGATTAAGATCGGAACAATATTTATGTTCGGTATTTCTGCAGATGCGGTAATTCTATTTGAACTCTTATTAAATGGGTGTGCTATGTTCAACCATGCCTGTATTATCCTTCCTTCGGGAACAGACAGAGTCCTGAGATTCTTTATTGTCACACCAGATATGCATAGAATCCACCACTCTGTCCGCCTGCGGGAGACCAATCGGAACTTCGGGTTCTGTCTCAGCCTCTGGGATCATCTTTTCGGTACATATAGAAAAGATCCTGTACAGGATCAGACTGTCTTTAAATTGGGAATTTCAAGTTACAGAAATTTGGAAGAGAGATCATTGATTAAATGTCTTCTTATGCCATTCGACGGGAAAGGGCAGGCCTATTCAATAAAAGGAATAGGGAAACAGGGTTCTTAGGGTTCGGGCATTTCCTTCTCTTCCAGAACCGTGTAGCGAATCAGGGCTCTTCCGATTCTATGGAGGAGAATCTCTTTTCCCTTGTCCTGCAGAATCCTTCCGAAGAGAGGGAATCCAAGCCCGGCAACGGCTGTGGGGCTGGCCTTTCGCAGTTTAAGAAGCTGCCTGGCTTTCAGGACAGGGCGGATGCTTCTCCAGGAATCCATTCCCTTGGATTTTAACAGTGTCATAAGGGGCTGTCTGCTGAAGTCTCTTACCTTTCTGAACAGATCAACAGATACTTTTTCAAGTGCGATCCGGCTTCCCGGTGCATTGGAATAGACAGCTCCCAGGGCAATAATACTGAGTTTGTAAGAGGCTGCAATCATCTGATTGATCCGGTAACTCTCATGGGGAGTCTCTTTTCCCGGATAGTAGAGGCCGGGCATGGTCTCGCACATCCTGATAAGGATATCCTTAATGGGCACCGTCTCCTGAGTACTTGAAAACTCGCTGTTAATGGCAGAGATCGTTTTTCGGAAAAATCCGCTCATCCTGCCTTTGAATTTGACCCTTTTTTTATCAGCATCGGGCCTCAGATTATACTTTTCATCAGGGGTAAGCCCCGACTGAATCATGATTCTGCTGTATTCTTCCACCATGAGTCTCAGTACGTCCTCTCTGCCTTCTACGCTGGGCATGATTGTCAGTTCTCTATCGTAATGTCGGTATTTCCGGATGATTTCATTTTTTGAAAATTTAGCTCTTCTCTCTTCTATTTCAGGACAGATTCCGCCGTAAAGGTAGAGGATGTACTGGGATGCACGGAACAGGAAACTGAGATAAAACCATCTGATAAAACCTTCCCAGAAAATTCTGAGAAATATACTGCGGATACTGTAGAACAGAATTCCCGGTATTCCCAGCAGGGGAACGAGTGCAAGACGGAGAAGCTGTGTAAAGACACCCTTTCGGTTCAGGAAACGTATAATTCTGAACTGATTTATATGCTGTCCGACCCTATATCCCCGGTAAAAGGGTCTGTACCAGCGTATTCTTCTGTTGAGGAAATAACGGAGCATTCTGCTTTTTTCCTGCAGGCGGAAGGCATCTTCATAGGCCATCAGAGATATTTCAAGAAAACGGAGTGCCGTAAAATTGAGGCGGACCGTACCTTCTGAGTCCGGGGGAGCCACCACTTCCAGCATTGCTTTGATATCACCTACCGGATTCATTCGCTCTGAAGACATCAGTCTCTTTTTCAGGATGGGCTTCATTATCTGAGAGCGTTCCAGGCTGAGCTTATCGGACCACTCAAATCTTTTTTTTGTCTCTTTTTTAAGGAGTATGGGGGTCAGGATAAAGCGGATGGCCAGAGGGAGTAGAACAAAGGAGAGAGCTCCCATAACTCCCGCTGCGATAAGGAGGGAGATGGTAAGAGTTGTCAGGAGGACTCTGCTTTAAGGAGAAGGTCCAGAGTCTGCCAGGCCAGAGTCGCGCATTTCAGGCGAACCGGAAATTGAACAAGTCCCTGAAGTGAAATAATATCACCATAGTTTTCAAGCTCTTCTACAGCTTCTTCTCCTCTGAATATTCTGTGAATCTTTGAGGCCGTTTCCAGGGCTTCCTCCCTGCTTTTCCCCGAGAGAATCTCGGTCAGCATGGAGGCCGATGCCATGGATATTGAACAGCCTTCGCCGTCAAAGCTTATTCCGGTGATTTTGTCATTCTCATCCCAGTCAATTTTAAGGGCTACTCTGTCACCGCAGGAGGGATTGTCCAGAACGGCTCCCTGCTCCTCAGGGCTGAGACTTACTTTATTCCGGGGATGTCGGTAATGATCTTGAATCATCTCTCTATATAAATCATCAAACTGCATATGTTTCTCTATTTTTATCCAAATACTTTTTTTATCTCTTTCAGGAGTGCTTCATCCTGGATCGGCTTCAGAAGATAGGCTGCCGGTTTAATGATCATGGCCTTTCGTCTGATGGATTCATTGGGATAGGCTGTAAGAAAAATGATGGGAGTATCATTCATCATCCTAACTCTCTGAGCAGCATCTATGCCGTCAATAAAACTTTTCAGGTAAATATCCATGATAATTAAATCCGGTTTGTGCTTGATCACTGCTGACATTACGCTGTCTGCATTTCTAACTACATCGGGTATCCTGTACCCGGCGTTTTCAAGAGATTCCTGAAGTTCCATTCCTATAATCGGCTCGTCCTCGACAATAAGAATTGTTTTCTCCGTCATCAAAGTCTCCAATATTATTTTAATACATTTTTTAAATAAATGATCAGGGGGAATTGTATCGATCTGTAAACATAAATCATATTCGAATCGTATTGATACAATATTCCAAAAAAATATGCAATATTCCCCTCTCTGCCAGTTAATATACTACTGTTTTCATTATTTCACTTAAAAAAAATCAGGATCGAGCTCTGTTTTACATAGATTTTACATTGAGGGAAGTTAGATGGCTGTAAGTGCTATTAAAGTAAATGGTCTCCGGCCTGTTCCAGAGTTTTAATCAGATTATCTATTTCATCTTCTGTATTGTAGAAAGAAATTGAGGCCCTTGTAGTGGACAGTGCATTCAATTTACGAGCCAGAGGATGGGCACAGTGGTGACCGGCTCTCAGGGCAAATCCACAGGAATCCAGGTACTGCGTCAGATCATGAGAGTGGCTGCCTTCTCTGGTAAATGCGGCGATTCCACCCCGTTTACGGGCACGCCCGTAGAGCTTGTAATCCTTTAGACTGTCGATGCCCTGTATCAGTTTGTCTGTGAGAATAGCTTCTCTCTTCTCTATTTCATCCATTCCCCAGCTGTTTATGTAATCCACGGCTGCTCCCAGGGCGATGGCTCCGGCAATATTAGGTGTTCCCGCTTCAAATTTATGAGGAAGGATATTCCATTCACTGTGGTCAAGGTATACGGATCGGATCATCTCACCGCCGCCCCGGAAGGGAGGCAGTTTATTAAGGAGGTCTTTTTTTCCATAGAGAACACCGATACCCGTGGGGCCATACATTTTATGACCTGAAAATGCCAGTAAATCACAGTCCAGATCCTGAACATCCACCCTCATATGAGGGACACTCTGAGCCGCATCGATAAGAACTTTGACACCACGGCTGTGTGCCTGGGCAATGATCTTTTTGACTGGATTTACTGTTCCGAGAACATTCGACATTTGAGTCAGGGATAGGAGTTTTGTTCTGGGGCTCCATAGTTTTTCGAGGGCCTCAAGGTCAAGTTCTCCCTCTTCTGTCACAGGAATAAACTTAAGCACTGCTCCCGAGTATTCAGCCTGTATCTGCCAGGGAACAAGGTTGCTGTGGTGTTCCATCTCGCTCAGGATAATCTCATCCCCCTCTTCTATCAGAAGTCTGCAAAGAGTGGTTGCCGCCAAATTAATGCTGTCGGTTGTTCCTGATGTAAATATCACCTGCTCAGGAGATTCGGCATTGATTAAAGATGCTGTCTTCTGTCTTGCCAACTCATACCGTCTTGTAGATTCTTCTCCCCAGCGGTGAATGGCTCTATAAACATTTGAGTTGCATCCCGTGTAATAATCCTGTATAGCATCAAGTACGGACTGGGGTTTCTGAGTCGTTGCCGCATTATCCAGATAGATATAATCCCTGTTGTCCCTGAGGATGGGAAATTCTGAGTAGGCATTTTCAATCAAGCGCTTCAATCTTACAGTTCTCCCGGTTCCAGGCTACGGGCTATCTGCTCTTTCAACCAGTCTGATGGAAGCTCTGGATGCCTGATGATGATCTCTTGGAACATCCCTTCTGTCAGCATCTTTACGGCTTCGCTGCGGCTGATTCCCCTGCTCATCAGATAAAAAATCTGTGAGGGGTCCAGTTTTCCTGTTGTGGAACCATGGGAACATTTTACATCATCTGTGAGGATCTTTAAACCGGGAATTGCATCGGCTCTGGCACCCTTGTTCAGTATAAGGTTTTTATTGCTCAGGTAGGCGTCGGTGCCCCTGGCTTCATGTTCGACCTTTATCATCCCCTGAAAGACTGAGCGTCCTCTATGGCTGACGGCGCCCTTGTAAAGAGCTCTGCTTGAAGTATGCGGGGCGATGTGTTTCTGTTCCAGTCTTAGATCCTTATGCTGATCCTTTCCGGAAGTGAATATCCCTCCGGCCTGCAGCTCTGCACCTACTCCTGCCAAGCGAAATGCTGCATTACCTTTTACTGCTGCAGCTCCCAGCTGTATCTGGCTGTGTGTGACCCTGGAATCCCGTTCCAATCTTACAATTGTATTCTGAACCAGACGGCTCTCCCGTCCCAATGTCTGTATCTCCACTATTTCACTGTGACTGCCTTCTCCGGCCCATACTCTCAGTGATGCATTTACCAGTTCTTTTTCTTTTCCTGAACCGTTTGTTGCAATAAAGATTTTCCCCTCCCATCCTTCTCCTATTCTGATAAATATCCTTGGAGCGGAGTAGCGATTCCGGGAAAGGCTGTCCAGCTGGAGGACAAAGGGCTGTTTCAGAATCTTCCCTTCAGGGAAATTAAGAAATACAGAGTTGGTTGCGGCGCTGTCATTCCAGGCTTCAAATCGGTCGGCCCATTCTCCGGGGAAGAAGAAATCCTTCTGCTCCGGATATCGGCTGACTCCCAGTGTGGGAGAGAGAATTTCCGGCAGTCCCTCCTGTGTTGAGATTACCCCTGATATCATTTTCGAACCTGCATAATGGAGATGAGCGCTTTTCTCCTTAAAAGGGAGGAGAACAGCCTGGTTTGCATCAAAAGAATTTTCATCTACTCCTTCTGAGAAGCTGATGGGGTCCAGCAAACGGACTGGAGTCCGTCTCCATATCTCAACTTTTTTGTCAGGCCAGTTCATATTTTTTAGAACAGCAGCAGCTGTTTCGGTATAAGTTTTCATTTTTTTTCCTCTTTACGGACACGAACCGCGCTGTATCAGCCTACGGAGCCTTCCATTTCCAGTTCAATCAAACGGTTGAGTTCCACCGCATATTCCATGGGAAGCTGCTTCACCAGGGGATCAATAAATCCGTTGACGATCATCATTGACGCCTCCTCTTCATTGAGGCCCCTGCTCATAAGATAGAAGAGCTGGGATTCGCTTATCCTGCTCACCCTTGCTTCGTGTTCTATGCTGGCCTGGTCGGTACTGATCTCCATATAAGGGTAGGTGTGACTCTGTGAATCTTCATCCAGAATCAATGCATCACAGACCACAGATGACCTCACATTTTTGACTCCGGGCTTTGTCTTTATCAGCCCTCTATAGGCCGATGACCCGCCATCCTTACTGATGGACTTGGATGTGATCACACTTGTTGTGTTGTCCGCTGCATGAATGATCTTTCCACCGGTATCCTGTTGCTGATCCTTTCCTGCAAACGCGATGGAGAGAATCTCTCCATGAGCCCTCTCTCCCAGTAAAAATACGGAAGGGTACTTCATGGTTTTCTTGCTTCCCAGATTTCCATCAACCCATTCAACCGTAGCTCCCTCATAGGCATGGGCACGTTTGGTTACCAGATTGTACACATTGGTAGACCAGTTCTGAATTGTGGAGTAGCGTACCCGGGCATCCTTCTTGGCAATAATTTCTACAACTGCCGAGTGGAGTGAGTCTGTGCTGAAGGTGGGAGCCGTACAGCCCTCGATGTAGTGAACAAAGCTCCCTTCTTCAGCAATGATCAGGGTCCGTTCAAATTGTCCGAAGTTCTTGGAATTAATCCTGAAATAAGCCTGCAGTGGAATATCCACATGGACACCCTTTGGCACGTAGACGAAGCTCCCTCCTGACCATACTGCGGAGTTGAGAGAGGCAAATTTGTTATCGCCGTAGGGGATGACTGTTCCGAAATGCTCACGAACAATCTCGCTGTGCTCCCTGATCGCTGTCTCAGGATCACAGAAAATAACACCCTGTTCTTCAAGGTGTTCCTTCAGGTTATGATATACAACTTCCGAGTCGTACTGGGCTCCCACACCGGCAAGGAATTTTCTTTCTGCTTCGGGAATTCCAATCCTGTCGAAGGTCTCTTTTATGTCATCGGGAACATCATCCCAGCTTCGGGACTGCTCCTCTGTCGGTTTGATGTAGTAGTAGATATCTTCAAAGTTGATGCCAGAAAGATCGGCACCCCAGTTGGGCATGGATTGTCTTCGAAATGCCTCCAGTGATTTCAGGCGGAACTCCAGCATCCACTCGGGTTCTCCCTTATGAGCACTTATCTGGCGGACGATATCTTCATCCAATCCTTTTCTTGTCTTGAAAACAGAACGTTCGGGGTAGCTGAATCCATATTTATAATCTTCAGTTTTAAGTTCAGCCATGGACGGCCTCCCTCTGGGCTTCTGCTTCGGCCGGGACATTTTCGCTGACCCAGTCATAACCCTTATCTTCCAGCTTTGCTATTATATCCATTCCGCCGGATGTAACGATTTCACCGTCATACATGATATGTACATGGTCGGGTTTTACATAGTCGAGAATCCTCTGGTAATGAGTGATAATAAGCCCGCCGAAGGAATCTCCCCTCAGAGCATTGATCCCCTTTGATACAATCTTCAGAGCATCCATATCCAGACCGGAATCTGTCTCATCCATAATGGAGAAAAGAGGCTTCATCATCAGCATCTGGAGAATCTCCATTCTCTTCTTCTCTCCTCCCGAGAATCCCTCATTCAGATTCCTGTTGATGAAATTCTGATCCATATCGAGAAACTCCATACTGCTCCGCAGTTCCCTGATGTACTGAGTCAGGTTCAGTTTCTCTTCGGGTCTGAGTGCTTCAAGTGAGCGCTTGAGAAATTTACCGACAGTCACTCCCGGGATTTCAACGGGATACTGAAAAGCCAGGAACAATCCTGATGCCGCTCTTTCATGAATCTCCATTTCAAGAAGGTTTTTACCATCCAGAAATACTTCTCCCCCGGTTACCTTGTAATCAGGATGACCCATAAGCACATTGGCAAGAGTGCTTTTTCCGGAGCCGTTAGGTCCCATCAGAGCATGAACTTCTCCCGAGCGGAGAGTCAGGTTGATACCTTTTAAAATTGCCTTATCATCAATCTCTGCTTTCAGATTTTTTATTTCCAGAACATTCATATTAATCCTTCCTTAAATGGGATAGCCCATGGCCATCCTGAGTTCTTCTTTGGCAAAATCAATCTGCCAGGGGGGAGCAAATACCAGATTGGTTGTGATATTCTCCAGCCATTTATTTTTTCTTTTGATTGTTTTCCTGATGGATTTATCTAGAACCGGTCCAAAGGGACATCCCGGAGAGGTCAGTGTAAAATCTACTACAACAGATTTTTCATCAATAAGTTCTACACGGTAAATCAGTCCGAGATCCGTTATGGGCGCCATGATCTCAGGGTCATAGATCTCTCCCATCTGCTGGAAAATTTCATCTTCCAGGATCTTTTTATCTGTTTGGAAATCTTTCATAAGTTTTTCCTCATCTAATACTTTATTGCATGATATAATTAGTCTATACTAACTTTATTTATAATATAATAGTAAAATGGTCATATATCAATTACTTTAAGAGGAGATCCAATGAATTTCGGAGGTTCTAATGGCAGTTTGCATCATTCTGGCTCATCCTGACAGTACTTCACTCAGTTACCAGATCTTTCATGAAACTGCAGCCATTCTGGAAGCCAGGGGAGAAACTGTTCACAGGCAAGACCTGCACAGCGAAGAATTTGATCCTGTAATGCCTTTGGATGAGCTTAAAAGAAGAATGTCTTTAGACCCTCATGTGTCACGATATGCCAGAGAGTTGGGTGAAAGCCGGCATATCATTATTGTTCATCCCGACTGGTGGGCCGGACCTCCTGCTATTCTTAAAGGATGGGTTGATCGGGTGTTCCGTCCGGGAACCGCCTATGATGAGATTCATGACTTTCCCGGGGATGAAGCCGAATTTATCCCTCTTTTGACAGATAAAAAGGTCTCTGTTGTGGCACTCTCCTACAGGGAGGTAAGCTCTCGTACCCTCAAGGCTTTCTGGAAGGATACTGTTTTCGGCTGGTGCGGGGTTAATGATTTTTTCCTGTATCATCTCAAGGATATCGGCGGGAGTGATGCCAACCAGATCAGTGATTGGAAAAGGGATACTGTACATTCTTTGACCGATAGAGTTGAAAGATAATTATGAAGAGAATCATTGTCACCGGCGGAGCTGGATTTATCGGAACACATCTCTGCAGAACACTGCTCAGCCAGGGCAATGAAGTTCTCTGTGTTGATAATTTCAGCACCGGTACCCGGCAGGGGATTAAGGAACTGGAAAAAGATCATCATTTCAGTATTATGGAACATGATATCTGCCTCCCCTTCAACGCCGAAGCCGATGAAATCTATAACTTTGCCTGTCCGGCATCCCCTGTGTTCTATCAGAAGGACCCGGTTCAGACCATGAAAACCAATGTCGTAGGTTCTTTAAACATTCTTGAACTTGCAAGATCTCTCAATGTTCCGGTTCTTCAGGCATCCACATCGGAAGTTTATGGTGATCCTCAGCTGATTCCTCAAAAGGAATCGTACTGGGGGAATGTGAATCCCATCGGATCCCGCTCCTGCTATGACGAAGGTAAACGCAGCGCCGAATGTCTCTTCTTCGATTTCAAAAGGAAATATGAACTCCCCATTAAACTGGTTCGAATTTTCAATACCTATGGTCCCGGTATGCTCCCTTATGACGGCAGAGTCATCACCAACTTTATAATACAGGCCCTGCAGAATAAGGAGATCACAGTATATGGCAGAGGAACTCAGACAAGATCGTTCTGTTATGTGGATGATCTAATAGATGGGCTTATCAGGTTTATGAATCTGGAATCAGAATTTTCGGGTCCTCTCAATCTGGGCAGAGCAGAAGAGATCTCCATGCTGAATCTTGCTCTTCTTATCAGGGAGATGACAGAAAGCAACTCAACCATAGTGTTTGAAGACCTACCCGAGGATGATCCCTGTCAGAGAAGACCGGATCTTGAATCCGCAAAAGACATCATCCACTGGCAGCCTGAAACAAATTTAATATCTGGTCTTGAAAAGACCATCGAATATATAAAAAAGGTACGGATGGTTTACCTAATCTATTATTAATCATTTCTAAATTGAAAAACTGAATATTGCCAGTATAATTATATAATACAGTTGTTGAAATCATTTGAATGATTTGAAGGATTTAATATGAAGCTTTCAAGAGTTTTTTTACTTACAGCCTCAGTTTTTCTGCTGCTTGTCTCCTGTAGGGATGGAGCACAGCTGAACGGACCTGTAGGAAACTACCTATATATAGCCATGGATCTGCCTGATACGGAAGATGGTCAATCCTTGAGCCGGGTTATTCATCCCGAATCAATTCTTCTAACTATTACTTTGACCTATCAAAATGGTCAGGTTATTGAAGGTGAAGCTGACCTGGATGGCCTATCCGATGTTACCCATACCCTTGATCAATTACCTGTTGGACAGGGAGTCCAGCTGGAAGTCAGTCTTGGACTGATTGACCTGCCGCTCTGTTCTAATACTGTTGTTGTAGATATCAATCCTGGTGGCAATAGTACTGATATGACTCTGGCATATTCTGAGTATACGGTTCAGGGGACTTTGGTTGATTCTGCAGGTTTGGCTGTTGGAGCACAAAGCCTAGAGATAGATGCAACAACGACTGTGACAACAGATGCAAATGGTAACTTTTCTTTTGTTGTTACCACAGAGGACTGGGATGGGTATACGAAGTTTTATATGGATTATTCAGGAGAGGAGCTGGAGTTCGCTCGAAATAAAAAGGCCTTGATTGAGAATAGAACTGAATTCTCATTAACAGCAAAACCTGAATTCTTTGTTGATATGACTATTACTTCCGGAACAGTTCCTCTGAAGGGAGCAACAGTTGGTGCTGATACAGGTGATGGTTTCATTTATACATCAAATTCATCTGATGAGAACGGCCATCTGGTTTATGGACCTATTGACTGGGAATACCCAAGTCAACCATTAACAGTCAGTGTTGAGTATAAAGGATTATTTATAGAGTATCAGTATGAAAGTCGAGGTGCTCCGGGTGCAGTTGTAGGAGACGTCAATCTTACTGATCCCTATGTCATTTTTATGTCAGCAGAAGATATGAACATAAATCTTTTTACTATATATGCGATGGATTTTGATAGTGTTAATACAACACCTGAGTATTCTTTAGATGCACAAAGTATCATACAGTCAATAGATATTGAGTCGGTGTTTACTCCGAGTGGAAGCAATGGTGGTAGAATTTATACTGATTATTTAAATGGTTATATTTATTTCTTCTGCTATGCAAATCCTGCAGCCACTACAGGTAAACTGATAATCAAATTGGATGGATTTAGTTCTACGGTTGTTGATTATGTTGAAGTCGCACCTTCAACAGTATTTCCTAGCTACAGTTTTCCATATACAGTTCAGCAATTGTATCCTATTGAAAATGGAGCCAAGATCCTCGCTACAACCACGAATGGAGCATTTACGTTCAGCACTGCAACTATGGATATCGTTGATACCTGGATATCAAAAGATTTACCTAATTCAATAACCATTTTGAATGGTGGTTATGAAGCCGCTGATGGAACTTTATATGTTATGGGAGAAGATTCTGACGTTTATGGAGCGATAAACAATATTCAAAGAATATTAAGATTGAATAGTGATGGTTCTATGACAACTGTGAGTAGTTTACCCAGTCCATATAACGATTTTAGCAGCTCAGGTTTAACTAGTGGTTCTGGTTTTGCATCAATGATAGGGCTTTATCCATGGACTGGAGAGACTGTTCTATCGGTTAAAACTCAGTCTACACCTTATTCAGATCTTGGTGGTGTAATTGTTACCATGAAAAATTGGAGTCTTGATAGTGATCCAGTGGACAATTCCTATAATTATCTAGTCCCTATTGGCATATTGCCAAACAATAAGTTCTATATAGTTAATGAAACTACGTCAAGTATTATAGATAAGACAATGCTGAGAATGAATAGTCCTTCAGATTTAACTCCTGATATTAAAGCCTTTATGTCGAATCCTTCTGGTGCAAATCAGTCTATGTTCTACTATTTTGATCCGTCCGGCTTGGTTTATTGATAAAAATAGCATCCCTCCACTTTGGTTCCGGTGGGGGGCACATCTTTGGTGGACTTACTTTATGGCAGACTTTCAAGATTTATCTAAAGGAGCCGTTTCACTATTCTTTACTCACGGACTCTGTTATAGAACTTCCCTTTGTGGATGAGACTCTTGAAGTTATTCCCATTGTAGCGGAACCTGAGAAGATGTGGGGTAGAGATAGGGAGACCATGCTCTATCAGTATTTGAAGCATATCGATCCTGATTTGATCATTGTTGATAATATCTGGTTTCCGGTTAAACCCTTTCTCCATGAGTTTAGTGCAAAGACGGCTATCTATTTCTGGTTTCTTCCACAACAGTGGTTTCAGACTCCTCCTCTGGATGATGGAATCTCTCATTCCTTTCAAGCAGAAGACTATGATCTGCCTTGTACCATTGATCCCCATTTTCATCAGGATGGTTGCCTCAATATTCCTCCTGTCATTAACATTCACCAATCAAACCTTCAGCCTCCTGAGATAATCAGATCTGTGCTGGAGGTTCCTGATAACAAGAAGCTTGCCTTGGTAGCACATAACGGTCATGAAGGTGAGATTGAAGATATTTTAAAAAATGCAGATATTGATCCAGATGAGTATTGTCTAAGATCCATTTCGTCTTTTGATGATGTTTCGAAGAAGCTCTTTCCTCTGTCCCATTATATGAGTGGTATAGATCTGGCCATTGGGGGATGTGGATATCATTTTTTCTATGAGACTAAATTCTACAAGATTCCCACAATTTATATTCCCCAGCCCAGGATTGGAAATGAGCAGCATTGGCGCTTTGAGCATTGCATTGATTATGAAGGGCCTTTTAATGGTGCAGATATTTTAGTAGAGAAATTGTTAGCCCTGCTTTAGAATGTAGCCTATGAACATAGTTATACTGAGTTTTGGTGGAGGGGCCGGGCACCTTGCCAGAGCCTTTTCAATATTTGAAAGCTTTAAAAGAAATGCTGCCGAACCTTACTTGTTTACAATTATTACAGATTCACCCCTTGATGTGGGGGACTGCTATAAGGACTTGGAAATCTATCAGGTATTGATCGAGCCAGAAAAAATATTCCTTGATGATAAAAACACAGCTATCTATAATATTCTAAAACATATTGATCCGGATTTGATAATTTCAGATATGAACTGGTTGATCTTAAGACCCATTCTTGATGATTTTAAAGCAAAGAAGGTCATTCTGTTTCGTTATGTACATGATGAAATCTTACATATTCCTTCGGTTGATGGATTGATTCATTCTTTTGATCCTGAGGAATATGATCTTGCTTTTACGATTGAACCTTCTTTCTCAATCGAGGGCTGTATTAGTCTACATCCAACAATAAATGTACACCCTTCAAGTAATTATGAAGAAAAGATTATCAGGCAGGTTCTGAAGGTTCCTGAGGATAAGAAATTAGCATTATTGGCCCATAATGGCTTTGAAGGAGAGTTGGATACTATTCTCAAAGAAATCAAAATTGATCCTGAAGAATATTGTTTCCGATCAATCAGTACTTTTGATGATGAAATATCAAGACAGATTTTTCCTTTGTCCCATTACATGTCAGGTGTGGATTTTTCTATTGGGGGCTGTGGATATAATTTCTTTTATGAAACAAAAGCCCATGGAATCCCTTCATTGTATTTTCCTCAACCCAGAAAAGGCAACGAGCAGCACTGGCGTCTGGATCATAATAAAGACTATGGGGGACCCTATGACGGGGCTGATAAGATGGTGGAGATGATTCTGGATCTATTTTAAATACATTGAGACGATGGCATGGAACTGTTCTGATCATTTTTCACACAGTTTCTTCCGGCCTCTTTGGCGTAGTAGAGGGCCTTGTCGGCACGGAGGGTCATCTTTTTAAGACTGGCATCTTCGTCGCTCATATGGGCAATGCCGATACTGGTTGTCAGTTTCAAACCTGCATAAACCGGAAATTCCAGATTCTCTATCTTCTGACGGAGTTCTTCGGCAATTCTCAGACTGTCCTGGGGACCGGTTCCTTTTAAGAGGACAATAAATTCTTCACCGCCGAATCGGCATACTCTGTCAGCTGATCTGAAAGAGGATTTTAGAGTCTTTCCGACTTCCCTGAGAATATTGTCACCCGCATCATGGCCGTAGTTGTCATTGACTGCCTTGAAATGATCCAGGTCTATCATCAGAACACTCAGGTTTTTACCGGCCCGCCGTATCATATCGAAATCAAGTTCTCCTGTCTGCTCAAGGAAACGTTTGTTTTCGAGACCTGTCAGCCCATCTGTACAGGCTAGTTTAGAGAGCTTATTTGTATCTCGGTTAATGTAATGAACATAGTAGCGCATCCCGATTATGGTTCCGAGGTTGAAACTCATAATACTGAACATGTGAAAAAGTCTGTGATAATCCAGGGATGTAATTATGGGATTGAACAGGTCTGTGTATTCGGCAAGGTAAAAAAATAGAAGGCTGATGGAGGCGTAGATCGGTTTTTCAATCTGCCTTTTACCGAAAATTATCCAGATGAGTGATGGTATGACTAGCAGGCAGTAGTGAAAACCATACTCCCTGGGAAAGATAAACAATGATGTCACGCTTATATGAGTGATAAAACTGATTATAAGAAAATTGGAAGCTACTCGAAGTTTTATTTTTTTGCTCAGAAAGACTGACAGCAGGTACACCGGAAGTATAGAAAGACCGAGAATGATACCTATCTGTAATCTGAGAAATGCAAAGGCGATTATACTTAATAAAGTGACTGAAGCACTGAACGCAGAAACCAGTTGTACCAGGTCTCTTATTCTTTTCTGTTCAGATTCGGGTTGAGATACACCGGCATCAGCGAGGGAGTATTGGGATTCCACTGCCAAAGAATAGCAAAAAGTAAGTAATTCCGCAAGTTTAAAAGAAATCTACTGTTTAATTAAGTGAAATGTGATCTTTTCTGTAGTTTTTGTGACTCTTTTATGAATTACATGTTTTTTAAAAAAGGATGGATTATCACAGCTGTCCAAGATAAAATTGCTTCATAAAAACAGCCCCATTTGACCATCTGAAAAAAACATTGATTCTGCCATTGGTTTTGGCTTATTCAACCATAGCCAGATATCTTTTTTCATGAACAATA
>NZ_QQPQ01000045.1 GCF_003346715.1 Oceanispirochaeta sp. M1 | reverse complement strand
TTACAGTATTATTCATGGCAGTTTTGCTCCGATAATTTTAAAAATTTGGTTATTTTATTATATTTTATCTGAGCAATCTTGCCTATTTCTTTTTATTGAAAGGAATTAACAACTGCGAAAGTTGAGATAGTAAGATGTAAAGACGGAATAAAATTCACTGACAAAGAAAATGATGTCAAAGCCGTTTTCCTCTTAGGCGGTACAAAAGACAAGAGAATTTTACATTTAAAAACGATTGCTTCAATTGCTACCTTAGTTGGGCTAAATGACTTTCAGGAGCAATGGATGAATTCTGATAATGTAATTGAACTAAAAAATATAATGATACTAAACAGTAGGAAAAGGTTTTTTTAATTCAAGTAGTCGATAAAAAAAATTACTTAACAAACTTACAGAATCCACTGCCGATAATCCTCCGTCAACAACCTCACCTTTGTTCTCTTAAATCCAAGACCCCTTTTATGTCTTCAATTCTTGTCCAGTACCGCATTTTCCAGTGGACTGGAGGCATCAATTATTTAATTATGAATCTTTCAGTTAAAGAAGATGGATCTCCAATGGGTAGAACATTGTATAAAAAAAAATAATACAAAATAAAAATTATATCGTAATGTGTATATAATATATCCATATGATATCCGATGAAACCAAACACCAGCCCATATTCTGGAACTCAGCACTCAAGAGGATTCCTCCCAGACCGGATTCGGATATTTCCTATTCAAAAACCGACCGTAATTACTGGTATGATAAAGAGTATGCCGGATGGAATGTAAATAAAGCAGTACAGCCCAGGGTTCTCGGTGACGGTGTGAGGGGAAAGCGGATTGCCGCATTCCTTGCAGATAATCATCCTTATCTTTCAGCCTATAAATCCGGCCTGACACGGATCTCAGAGCAATTCGGTATCAATCTTGATATCTACAATTCTCAATGGGACCCGAACCTGCAGGAGGAACAGATCGAGGCAGTCCTTGATAATCCACCGGATCTTATTTTACTTATTCCTGAGTCCAATCAGGAGAGTTCCTATCTTTATAAAAGAATCTATGATGCGGGGGTTCCCGTTATTGCCAGTAATCTGCTCCCCGATGCCGAAGGTTTTAAATATATTCTCTCATGGACGGGGCCGGATGACTGGGCTCAGAGCAGAGCCCTGGCAGAGAGCTTTGCCCATCTGATGAAGGGGCAGGGCGGGTATGCAGTTATCACTCATATTGATGAAACTTCAGCATATTATGCAAGAAAGTGGGGTGTTATTACTCAGATCAATGAGAACTACAGGGATATGACCTTTCTCAGTTCAGAGTCGGGGAATTTGAACCGCGAACATACAAGGCAGATCGTACTGGGATGGCTTGAAGAATACGGCTCAGAATTGAAGGGGATCATTTCTGCTGATGATAATGTCTGTCAGCTGGGAATCAATGATGCTCTGAAGGAGATGGGCCGCTCCGATATTATCCGTGCGGCAAATGGAAGCACCACTGTGGGTATCAATATGGTTTTGAAGGGAGAACTTGATATCATTACCTGGCAAAATCCGGAAATGGATGGAGAGCTGCCTATTCAGGTGGCGGTCGACTGGTTCAAGGGGCTTCAGATCAGCCCGCTCCGTTATCTTCCGGTAAAAATACTGGATAAAGAGAATATCTCCAGTATCAATTCAAAGGAGATACCCTTCAGTAAGTGTGATCCTGATATTTTATACAAATGTATTCTTGAGATTGATGAAGAGGGAATAAACAGATACTTTGAGCTTATTCTTGATGAAGTTCATGATCACCCGACTATCTCGAGTGAATATATTCAGGGTTTCAGTTTTGAGATTCTCTCCAATCTGCTTAATCTGATTAAAACCGAGTCCCTGGATGGTCCATCCATAATGGGATCATATGAGGATCTGTTTAAGAATCTGGTGCGCCAGAGAACTTCGGAAGGAGCCATAGAGTGGCTTCGGTCCATCTCTATCAAGTTGTGTCTCAATATCAGTGAAAGACGATCTACACCTAAATCTGTCGGAAAGCTGATAGTGGATTATGTAAACAGTAATTTCACGACACCCATGTCTTTGAAGACCCTTTCTGTTCAATTTAATCTTTCGGCTGCCTACCTTGGACAGCTCTTCAGAGAGGAGACCAATGAGGTCTTTTCCACATATCTGAACACCATCAGGATAGAACGTGCCTGTAAGCTTTTAGATCAGAATATTATAAGCGCCAGTCAGGTGGGTATTGATGTGGGGTTTTCCAGTTCCAATTATTTTTTCAGAACATTTCATAAATATCTGGGATGCTCTCCGGCAGAGTATAAAAACAGAAATCAGCCCTTTGATGTCAGTCCCGAGGAGTAGACCCTTTCGGAATCTTCAAAGGATTCTTCTGCAAGTTCTACCAGGTATGAGAACTCAGTTGTTGAGAGAAGCTCAGAGTCTTCATAATTCCAGTCAAGCTGAAGCCGGCTGTATTTTTCTGTGGCCAGTGGATTGAAGGCGCAGAGTTCCCAGCGTGAAATCTTTTCCCCTATATTATCTTTCAGATAATTCCCTATCTCTTTTATATTCTCTTTTGAGGCAGTCGCTCCGGGGATAACAGGAGTTCTTATCCAAAGCTCTGGAGAACTCGCTTCCTGCTCCAGATAGTCTCTCACTCTGTAAAGATTCTGGAGTATCAGTTTATTTCCGCTTCCCGTCAGTCTCTTATGTTCTGCATTGTCATGGTGCTTCACATCAAAGAGAAGGAGATCCGTGTAGGGCAGAACTTTTTCAAAATTACCCCAGGGGACCAGTCCGCATGTATCCAGAGCCGTATGAATCCCCAGTCTCCGGCACTCAACAAAAAGTGCTTTTACAAAGTCTGCCTGCAGGAGAGGTTCTCCGCCGCTTACAGTCAGGCCTCCGCCGCTGTTATCCATAAATGCCTTTTCTCTCAGAATCAGTTTCATAATCTCTTCAAGGTTCTGCTCTTTTCCAATGGGCTCCAGAGCATGGGAGGGGCAGATATCTGTACATTTCATACAGCTGATGCAGGAATTACGGTCAAGATTTATCCCATTATCATCCAGTTTCAATGCAGACGCAGGGCATTGGGGAATACAAAGGCCGCAGCCGATGCATTTTTCCCTGAATGCCCAGATTTCATCACCGGCCTTGAAGCTTTCAGGGTTGTGACACCATCTGCATCTCAGGGGGCATCCCCTGAGAAACAGAACGGTTCTCATCCCGGGGCCGTCATGGCGTGACAGTCTGTAGATATCAAAGGTTTCGGCTGTCATAGAGAGGCGTAATTCACTCTCTGTAGAAACTCTTCCTGAAACTTCCTGTCCATGACGATAAAGTGGGCCGAATAACCTGTTACTTTTACAACCAGGCTTCTGTATTCTTTCTTCTCAGGATGCTCCATGGCATCCTTGAGTTTTTCAAGATCAACAGTGTTCAGATTGATCTGTACACCTCCCTTATTAAAGAAAATCTTTGAGAAGGTCTCCACCAGATCTCCCTTGCTGCTTTCATCGGGAAAGAAAGAGGGCTGCAGTTCAACCTGGAAAGATCCGCCCTGATATTTTCTGTAATCAAGGCTGCAGAATGACTGCATGGTTGCTGCCATTCCCTCTGTGTTTCTACCGTGCATGGGATTCATTCCATGGGCAAGAGGTTCAACGGTGTTTCTACCATCGGGGGTGGCTCCCAGGAGCTCTCCCGCATAGGTATGCCCCATATACTGGAAAAGGCTGGGGCGGAAGTTGAATCCTTTGATATTTCGTTTGCTCTCAAGGGTTTCTCTTATATGCTCGGAAATCCTCACTCCCATGGCATCAACATCTTCATGGGCATTGCCGAATTTGGGCTGATGGAGAAAATCCTGCTGCATAATTTCACTGCCTTTCCAATCATTTGCAACAGCATCAATGAGATCTTTCATCTTGTATTTCTTCTGATTGAAGACCAGTTCTTTTATGGCATAGATGGAGTCAATTACATTGGGAACACCCAGAACATTGACTGAGGTGAAGTTGTAGTCCACCGCCTGCATATCCGTAACATCCCGTCCGTTTTCCAGAGTTCCGTGCATACAGAAGCTTGTAACCATTTCAGGCCAGACTTTAGCCTGCCATTTGTAGGTTTCGTTCTTAAAATCTTTCAATATCTCCGCAGTTTTATCTACTTCGGTATCATAAATGTCCCAGAATTTCTCAAAATCATCTACTCCGCTCTCTGCTGCTATTTCCATGGCTCTCTGCATGGGCTGAACAAGAACAAAAGAGTTCAGATCCTGATCGTTGTACTCTTTACCCACAACACAGTACCACTGGCATCCGGAGTATGCCATATTCCAGGCATCCTCCTCTTTAACACCGCATCGCAGCTGGCTGTCTCTCAGAACATCAAAATTGACCAATGTAGGAGTTCCACAGTTGTGTCTTGCCAGAACTTCACATCCGTAATTGTAAAAGTCTTTATCAATATCTTCGTGCCACATCAGACCCAGATGGTTATAGCCGCCCGTAATATCATAGGCTTCCATACAGACCCAGCTCATCTCATTGGTAGCATCTTCTCCGTTTATATCTCTTCCACCGAATGACCAGTAGTTTCCCCCGTATTTCAGATAGAGTTCCGCCACTAGTGATACTGCTTCATCCCGTGTAATATTTCCGGCTTCAATATCTTTGACATAAAAGTCATTTAGCATCTGATCCAGACGGCCATATCCGTTTCCATGACCGTTGATTCTTTCAACAGTTGTAAACAGCTGTATCCACTGGACGGCTTCGGCAAAACCGCTGGGGGCATCAGAGATAATGGCCCTGCAGTTTTTCTCTATAAATTCATAGTTATTCCTGTTCTGAGGATCTTCTTCCTTCAGAGAGAGTGCATGGGCTTTCTCTGCATGCTTTTCGATATAGCGCATGATTGCTTTTAATACCGTTTCAGAGGCGTTCAGATATTCGGCTGATTTTATATTACTGTAGTTCAGAAATTTCTCTCTGCGTTCCTGAATCTTGTTCAGCAGGCCGCCCCAGCCGAGGTTCAGACCGATTGTCAGGTCGGGGCAGGTATGGGTAAAACTTATTCCACCGGCTCCAAGCTCCCTGGCATCCCGTCCCAGTTTTCTCTGCTCTTCGGGGTACTGAAAGAAACGTGCCTCTTCCAGCATCCAGTGAAACTCACCTACGACTCTCTCGTTATCAAGAACTTCTGCAGGGCTGTGATCAAGGAAAAAAGCATAATCCTCGGCCCAGTTTTTACTTGTATATTCAAAGCCATTCACCTTGGAAGGCATTTCGGCAGCATAGGGGAAAGGTCCGCCCACATCCACTCTGGCATTGTGGTCGCCGATATTTATTCTTAACTCTTCATCTGCAGAGAGATCCCCCGTATTGGGACTGAAGGCTGCTGCCTCACCTGACCAGTGATAGACCAGAAACTCCGCATTATCAACATATACATTTCTTTTATTTTCAACTGCCAGAGTATGGCTTCTCTCAATAAGTGCCTGAATCCTCTCACCGGCTTTAACGGGATTTCCCCGTTTTGCATCAACTTTTACTAACATTCTGAATCCTCCCAGAGCTTTGATTCAATGGTATCAGCTCTGAGAAATCCATCAACTGAACAAACTGGGAATAGGAGGTCAATAATTGCGGATCAAAGGTTATACCAGTCGGCCTACAAGTCCGTAGAGCTCATCACGGCTCAGGCGGAACCACATTATGCGTCCGTGGGGACAGCGTGGATTCTCCAGAGCAAGGGCTCCCTTCAGAAGTTTCAGTGCAGCTCCGGGATCAATGGAATCTCCCTCTTTTATGGCGTTGCGGCAGCTCATGGTGGCATAGAGCTCTTTCTGCAGCTCTGCGGGGCTTCCTTTTCTGCATCTCAGGAAGTCTACGATATCCTCTTCCATGGAGAGTGCTGCCCGGGGCAGGGCTGTAATCTCCCATATCCCCTCTTCTGTACCGGGTCCGAAGGCAATACCCAGGTCCTCGAAGAGCTTTCTGTGGGCTTCCATAAAACGAATTTCTTCCTCACCGGCTTCAAATTCAAAGGGGATAAGCAGATCCTGACGGGCAGGAATCTCGCTGCGGTATCTGTTGTAGAGGAGTTTTTCATGGGCTGCATGCTGGTCTAGAATATAGAGAGCGTCCTCTATTTCCGCCAGGAGAAATACACCCATGATCTGACCCATATAACGGATTGAACCGCTTATGGCTTCCTGGGGCGGGGCCATGGGGGCCGTCCCGTTATCGGGATGTAGATGACTGCGCAGGGGGGGAGTCTCTTTAACCAGTTCAGTGAAGCGCCGGGTCTGGGCCTCGGGAGTGGCGGGATAGCTCTGATGCCCTGACTGTCGTCGGCCTGAAGAGTTATTTCCCCCGGGGAATTGTCCCCCGGAAGGAGGCTGCCAGTTAATTCTTTCCTTTGCGGCGGCAGGACCGGCTGCAGCAGCTGATCCTGACTGTCGGGGCTCAAACCCCATGCCCAGCTCCTGGGGTTCTGCATCAGGAAGTGTCATTCCAGGAAATGTATGAGAGAATTCCCTTAGAAAGTCTTTGATAAGAGACACAAGCTCATGGTGCAGGGCTCCCTTGTTACGGAAGCGGGCCTCTCTCTTGGCCGGATGAATGTTGAAGTCCACCAGGGCGGGATCTACCTGGAGAAAGGCAAAACATAGGGGGAAAACTCCTCCGGGCAGTATTTCATCATAGCCGTACTGCATGGCCTGAACAAAGGCATATTCATCTATCCGGCGGTTGTTTGCAAAGACCTGCATATAACGGCGGTCATTGCGGTTCCACTCGGGGCGTGCGGCGACAATGGTGATTTCCGCACCATCCATAAAGGTCTTCCGCTCCTCCATCATTCCTGCGGGGCAGGCATCGCCGTAGGCGGCCACAACCCTCTCTTTCAGGCTGGAAGGGGGGAGAACATCCCGGATTTTTCCGTTATTTATCAGCTGAAAATGAATCTCCGGGAAGGGGAGTGCTTTTTCCAGAAAGGTTTTACGGCAGAGGGTTCCCTCGGAAGCCGGGCGCTTTAAGAACTTACGCCTGGCTGGTATGGAATAAAAAAGATCCCGTGCATCCACGATGGTGCCGCGATCCCCTCTCCAGGGAACTGGATCTGTGAGTCTGCCGTCCTGTATGGATAGTTTGCTGGTCTCATCATTTCTTGTAGAGATGATCTCAAGGCGGCTGCTGGCTGCAATGCTGCTCAGGGCCTCTCCTCTGAATCCGAGGCTCTTGATGGTCATCAGATCATCTTCTGTCTCGATTTTGCTTGTGGCATGGGGCATACAGCAGAGCGTCAGGTCATCTCTGCTCATTCCCCGTCCGTTGTCCACCAGGCGGATGCGGTCTATACCGCCGCCTTCGAGGGTAAGATCAAGACGTGTGGAACCCGCATCTATGGCGTTATCCATAAGTTCCCTGACAATGGAATTGGGACGGTCAATCACTTCACCCGCAGCTATTTTGCGGGCAACAGATTCTTTTAATACTTTGACCTGTGACTGCATTTCTGATTGCATCTGTTAAGACTCCTGAAGCCGATAGATTATCTTTCTCTAAGCTATCAGAAATTCATTTCCAGCTCCAGTCCCAGTTCATAACCGTTTCTGAATACTTCTTTTTTCCCACCCAGTCCCAGGGCCATCCAACCTTTAAGAGAACCCAGGCCGGTGATTACCAGCTTTGATTCATGTCTCAGAATTGTATCGAAGCTGGTTTTCGTGGAATCACTCTCATCAAAATAGCCGGTGAAGATAAGTTTTTCCTCATGCTCCATTCTATTTGGTTTCATCACCAGATAATCGAAGAATGGAAATTTAAAAAACGGATTTTCCGGTTCGAACCAGCGGAAGATCATCTGAAAATCATCCTGGAAGTACTCTTCCTCCCATTTGCGGGTAAAGCGGTTATCCAGAACAAACTCCCAGTCCTTCTCTCCAGCCAGAGTGAGATAGTTCTGATAGACAAGCTCTTCTGCCTCGGGAGTCCAGAGATCCGAACCTCCCATAATAAACTGAATAGAACTGGACCACTCATCTGTGGCATAGAATTTAAACAGGGGGTATTGTCCCCAGTCACCGAAGAGGTTTATGGCCGACTGAAGGAGCTGGAAGTTCCAGTCATGCTGTATGTAGACCGAATCCTGTTTCTTGTAGTACTCCCTCTGAATACCCACATCAACTCCAGAGGGAATAAAGAGATCCCTGATATTTGAACCTGAAAGGCGGTTTATTTCCATATAGACTTCGGGTTTATAGGTGGATTCATCTGTTAAACCCAGGGTATCCTCAAAGTCATCAAGATTCTGCTTTCCGAAAATCTCATAAAAGGGGATGAAGTGTGTCAGAGGAAACTGGGAACCCAGCACATTAAAAAGGGTGCTCAGGTCATCTGCGAAATCATCATAGGTTTCGGGAAATACCTTCTGTGTCAGTTCACGCCTGTATCCCGGTTTAATGGTCCAGGGCGTGGTAGGGTTGGCTATTTCAAGAGGAAAGGAGATATCCGAATACCATCTGTTCTCCTGCTGCCAGTCCAGCTGCTGCAGAGCCTCATACTCCATCCTTGTCTCCAGCGAAAATCCAAGGGGGAGGGGATTCCTCTGGGTCTTCAGGCTGCTCAGACCTTCACGGCTTGATATTCCGTCCTCAAGGGGAATGATATATTTGAAGTCATTACTCCATTCATTAAAATAATTCCCTGAGTCCGATTCCCAATCAGAGCTCTGATAGAGGTCTGCATCAATTGATGTGCTGCTGTTGGGGCCTGTGTTCAGGTTGATAAAACCTCCCCATCCCTGTGTTATCTCCTCCAGGGAGGCATTGCTGCTGCTGTCGACTTCAAGGGCTATAAAACGGAAGGGTGTCAGGTGAATCACATTTTCGCGGGTCATGTAATCATTTCCCGGCTGGAAAGAGCGGGAATAGCTGTCTGAAACCCAGCCGAACCGTGATTTAGAAGGAATTCTGAATAAATGTCCTCCCGCAAGATAGGCCTCGCCTCCGGACCAGACCACTTCGAAGTCACCCTGCATACGGACATTCATCAGATCAACTCCGCTGGAGAGCTGACTCTCTATTCTGTTGGCATTGCGTACAAAGTAGGAGTCTGTTGTCTGGCCGTAATAGTTGAAACGGCTGGACACATTGAAATCCGCCAGCAATGGAAATCCACCCGAGGTGGCAGCAATAATTCCTGGTTTCTTGTAATCCACAAAGGTTTCGATGGTGCTTCCGGTGGAGAAATTCGGTTCGGCAAAGTGGAGTTCATCCACAATCATAGTTCCCGATCCCACTCCGCTTCTTGTAAGGCTGAAGGTTGTGAACTCAGTAGTTTCCTGATCGATACTGAGAGATGAGACAGTGGAAGATCCGGAAAATGAGGCTGTACCTTCCTGGAGGTCGACTACCAGTTTTTCCCAGTTTGTTGAACCGGGGTTGTATTTCACCTGGATTCCCCGACCCTGACTGTCTGTCATGGAAAAGCTTCCTTCTCCAATAGTCGTCTCATTTTTCACATATACAGCCATTTCGGCATAGTCTGTGACCGGCACAGCATTGAACCAGCTTTTACCGCTTATTGTATCTCCTGCATCAAGAGGATCTCCACCGCTGTCGTTTCCCCAGCTTAGTTTAAGAACCTTCTGATCCTCACCCTCCGGGTGGAAAATACTCATAACTTCAGGAAAGCTCAACGCCAGATCATACTCCTCCAGTTCAACTACATTGATATCATCTGCATCCCGTTCAAATCCGCCTGAGTCTGTTACTGATATGGTGAGGGGAGAACCCTCTCCCGTTATTCCTCCCACCAGAAGATCTCCCGAAGAGCTTCCTGACGGGGATGTGAGAACAAAGCGGAGAGAGCGGACTCTGCTCAGTTTCTGTCTGTCAGACTCGGAAAGTTTAATTTCAACTTTTTCCCATGTTCCCTGTGATGCGGGTATCTCAGATGTAAGGTCCTCCACGAGTAGAAAGCGTGAATCACCCTTGTCTATGCTCCCATTTTCATTGATATCTTCGGCTTCGCCATTGTCTCCGATCCTCAGTTCAAGCTCGAGATTATCAGTCCCCAGATGCTGTCGGTAGAGGTAGAAACTCAGGGTTGTATATCCTGAAAAGTCGATGGGACCGTTCTCATCGGGAAGATAGTCTCCAGCAGACCATTCTCCCCCGCTCAGGTCGTAGGTCAGGGCCATAACCCTGCTTGAAAAGGGATCATTCGCGGCGGCCGCTGCAATGGAAGGTCCCTCCCGGCTGCTGTCGATGGAGGCTCCCCCCCAGGTATAATCATTTAAATAGTCCTGTCCACCTGCATTGGTGGATTCAAAGTTCCTATAGAGTAGTTTTGCCCTGTTCGAAGCAGCGGGATAACCAAGGAAAGGAGTCAGATCCAGCTCCGAAGTAACCGTCTGATCATCTGTGACTGAGAAGGTATAACCACTCTTCTCCATTCCCATCAGCCTAAGATTCCCTGAAGTATCAGAAGTGGAAATATTGATGCTTCCATTTACCATGGCATTCAGATTTTCAGATTCATAGAACATGGTTCCTGCCAGTTCCACAAGTCCCGGGCTCTCGCCGGCTTCCTCTGTCATCTGATTTTCCGGCAGTGTCCAGCGAAGAGCCTCTGCCAGTTCCACCGTGGTGTTCTCATTTATAAAAAGCCTGTTTCCCTGGGCCATAAAGAGGTCGCCGCCGCCAAGACCTACAGTCTCTGTTCTGTAGGTCACGATGATTCTGTCTTCGGGAAAGATGTAGCGGCTGAAGAAGATCTCACCTGTTTCGTAGTTAACCTCTACGGATTTATCTTCCACACCGTTTACATATACTTTCACCGATCCCACAATCAGGTTGGTTCCTATGTAGTAGTTATTGCTGTCTTTTTTTACTGCCAGGAGCAGTTCCCGGGATATCTTGTCTCCGTCTGTTTCCCGTCCGGGACCATACACTTCGGGGTTTTCCGGTGAGAAGGGAATCCGGTTAATGGGATCACGACTGTCGGTATTTTCAATCAGAACTGTCAGGGTTCTGTTATCATTTTCATCAGTATCCGTCAGATAGATGTAGTTCTGGTCTTCATCCACAAGTTTACTGGAGTCTACCAGAAAGATCAGGGTTCTCCATTTTTCATCAGGCAGGTTTGTATAGAACTGGTAGCGGTTATACATCTGGAAAGAGCTGAACTCTCCCGGGTTGTAAACCATCAGAGCCTCATTGCCGTTGATCTCCACCAGTGCACTGTCTCTGAAATCTCCGCCATTCTGATCGTAGGGATTTGCTTCATCCCAGGCGAATGGGAGAAGAGCCCTCGTAGGATCAGGACGCCCCCTGGAATCAGCAGCCATAATGAAATCTTCCGAAATTGAATCTGATCCCACCGGAGATCCTCCGACACGGTAGTATATCAGAACCCTGCCTTCAGAGGCCTCAACCAGATTAACAAAACCTTTTGTCAGGTCGGCACTGTAGCTGATATTCCTGTTGGTATAGCGTCTGCCGTCACTGCCGGTGAGTTCACCATCTGAATCTTCCTGATAGACCACCAGATCGGAGATGTTTTCGTTTGGAAGTATAAAACGCTGTCCCTCTACAAATGAGGGGAGTTCGAGGGTCTCTTCTTCCACTTCATATTCACCCACATAGATTTTTTCCTGCAGCTCAGTGGGGTCGTATCGGATCATCAATTCATGTTCTGAACTTCTTGTTTCAAAGCGGGCCTTAACCCCGGGAGTATTGTATTTGGGACTGGAGACATCAATACCTTCAAACTCTCCGATGCCGATACCCGCATTACCGATGCGGACCTCTTTAAGAGCGGTTGTTTCATCACCCACATAACCCATTGCATAGGTGTTCTTATCATAACCCTCAGTAAAGGATGTCTCTATAAAGTAGTGGTCTAAAAGCAGAACCGAGAGAAAAAAGTCCGGTTCCTGGGCGAATTCAAATCCCTCCTTCAGTCCCGGAAAGGCCGAAGGAAAGACAAACCCATCTTCTCCGTTTTCAAATCCTGTACCGTAGGTCATACTGAAACGCCAGTATCCTTCCCAGAATACATCTGCTCCCACTCCACCGAGATCCATATCAAAAATATGTTCAGGGGCTTCTTCTCCCTCTTCCAGGGGGAGGGGATATTTTTTCGTCTCTTCAGCGGGATCTTCGGATTCAGCTCCTATGGGGGAACTGTCTGAAGAGTCTTCAGGAGCAGTTTCCTGAGAATAAAGCTGTCCTGTTGAAAGGAAAATGAGGCTGAACAGGATGATTATGTTAAAAAGAAATGTATTCCCTTTCATTTTTGCAGTATTATTAACTTGTGAGCTTGATCAAGATTAAGCCTGCACTGACCGATGATTTAGCAAAACCCTATTGGACTGGCAAACTATGGATAATGACAAAGCAAAAGCGCTCCAATTTCTCAGTAGATTAATGCAGAATCCCAGTTTAAATGGATTTTCTGCACTGCAGAGGGAAGAACAGCTTCTTCAGTTCTTCATTATTAATGAGGAACAACTAAAACCGACACTCTCATCCCCTGCTTACTTTAACGGTTGGTCATGGCAGGATATTAATAAAATCATGACGGATACCCTGTATGATATCACAAACAGGGAAATTCTTCCGCAGATTGAATCAGAAATCTTTGACAGAACCAACTATGCCTACGTTTCTTTTATGAAACTCACTCCACCATCGGAGAGTATGAAGAAGCAGCTGATGGCAGTTATTAAAAAACTGCTGATGGTTCCGGCAGGCAGGCAGAGTATGGCAGGTCCCCTGACAGCTCTCCGTACGGGAATGCTGAAACGATATGTAATGCTTGGATTTGAAAGGCAGAAATATATCAACTTTGAGCTTACTAAAGTTCAGAGACTCAGAATGCCTCAGGAAGAGATCTACCACCTCTTAAAAACGACCATGCTGATAAAACCTCTGACCGTACTCTTTGCACCGGGAGGTCCCTCTCAGGGGGCCAATCAGGCTCTGAGTCCGAATTATGCTGATAAAATAACCAAACAGCTGACTAAACTAATTCCAGGACTTCCCGATCCCATTCTCAGGGGTGGAGTTCACAGCGCAATGGTGTTTCAGGATAATCCCACACTGGAGGCTACATCCAGGATGACCAGTATTTTCACATCCCGCTGTTCTCAAATGAAAGAGGGGATGAAGATAGACCGGGGAGCCGCCGCTTCGGATCAGAGTTGGTTTAATGTGGCAAGACGCAACTATAAATACTACGGATACGATTTTGATATGCTCACTGAGCTCTATAACATATCTGCCGAGAATGGATGGTGATTCCCATGAAAAAGAGTAAAGACTTTATAGAAAATTTTATCCTCTTTGTGATCCTTCTGGTTCTCATACAGACTTTCGTTGAAGATCTGGCAGTTCTGCTGGGCTGGTCCTGGTCTGTAAGAAAGGTTCTCATTTTCAGCGGTTTCGGATTTGACCTGTTCTTTTCATTGGAGTTTATTACCCGTTATTTCAATGCCCTTAGAAAAGGCAGGGTAATGAAATACATGCTCCAGGAGAGAGGCTGGGTGGATCTTATTGCCTCTCTTCCTCTTCTTTTCCTCAGCTCCGGTCCTGCTGTTATCGCCCTCCTGCAGGGAACGGCATTCCTGAGCGCCGCCGGAATGCTCAATATTCTAAAGGTCGTCAAGACCGTCAGAATTGCGCGTATCCTCCGTCTTCTCAGACTCCTCAAAGTTTTCAAGAAGATCAAGTTCGTCAACTCTGTTATGGCACAAAGGCATATTACCAGGATTATCACCACTGTGATCTCCTCTTTTGTCATCTCCCTGACTGCAGCTTCTTTTGTTCTGGCATTTGTTCCTGCAAGTGATGTGGAACAGGATTTTGTAAATAAGCACCAGGTTATGGCGCAGACTGCAGAACGTCTGTATGAGAGCGGCAACAGGGATATGCTGGGTGAGTTTGACTCCTACGATTCGGTTCTTATTATGAGAACGGTGGAAGGGACAGTATATACCCGTTACAATAACGACTTTTACAATACATGGTTCGGTCCCTCTGATTACGGATATGTCCGCTCGGGAGATCTGGAACTTTTCTATTCTCTCAAGCCTCTATATGCTTCTGAGTCATCAGATAATCTTCTGATTTTTGTCTCCATACTCTGTATGCTGATTATTCTGATGATCAGTTACACTCCGCACTTTGCATTGACCGTAACAGACCCTGTGAACATCATGCTCAATGGAATGTCTGATCCCTCCTATAATCTGGAGGTTCTGATTCCCGAGGATCAGAAAGAGGACGGTCTCTACAAACTTGCCCGGCAGTATAACGAAGAGTATCTGCCTATGAAGGCCCGAAACAGTGATGCACCGGGGCAGGGCAGCGGTTTTGCTTTGAAGGTAGATGACATCGAGGATCTATTTAAATAAACGGATTCCTAGAGTCTGAGTCAGATTCAGACAAAGGGGTCCAGTTCAAGCTCCGGGACTTTTTCGGCAACAAATGAGGGGACGATAACCTTGATATGCCGGAGGGTCTCGGTAAATCCCTGTACAACAGGTCCGCTGAACACAGTGGGTGAACCGATAAAAGGTTTGTTTCCCTTCTTATCCAATATAGGTACATCAACCTCAAATGAAATCTTAGAGGGTATATCAATTACCAGATGATTCTCGGGCAGCAGTCCTGGAAAGCGGGATTCAATAATCTCCGCCAGCTTCATCTCGTATTCATTCCTGAAATCCAGATCCATCAGTTCCCTGTGCAGTTTATTTCCCTCATCAAAGGGCTGCTGGGAGATGATCTTGTATTTTCTGGGAGTTTCAGACTCACGCACCAGAGAGGCCAGCTCCTCGGGAGTCTCAGTCATCCTTCTGAAAAACTCATCATCATCCATTCCATAGAGCTCTTCGGCCTTGAAATAGCCCTGAGAGAGCCCCAGGTAAACCGCCTTTTTCACCAGGGCTGTGGATATTCTGACGTCGCTGTGCCAGTAGACGGTTTTGTACATCAGGTATTTCGAAAATAGAATATTCTCTACAGCCGTCACACCCTTGGTGGTCAGGCAGATCCCGCTCTCTGTGGGTCTTATCTGGGATATTACAAAATCGATATCCTGCATACCGTAGGGAACACCGCAGAAGTAGGCATCCCTGTTCAGATAATCCAGTTTATCGGGATCCAGAACACCACTGAGGATATTTCTGAAGAAGATCAGTTCCTTGTTGCCCTTATCCGGGATGGCGCTGTCTATTATGGCTGCCGTCAGTACGGGATCTCCGCCTATATCATCTTTAATGATTGAGGCAATCTCGGATTCCCTGATAATTTTTCCTGAAAGAAATTCATGATCCGCCAGGGGGAGCTCCATAAAGGAGTGGGCATGGGGAAAGTGACCGATGTCATGAAGAAAAGAGGCACAGAGAAAAGATTTTACCCCCACCAGTGTCAGATGGTCAGGACAGTGCTCAGAAAAGAGGATTGTTTTCAGTATGCGCCTTGCCAGATAGAAAACACCAAGGGAGTGGTTGAGTCTGGTATGACTTGCTCCGGGATAAACCAGACTTGCCGGTCCCAGCTGCCTGATTCTGCCGAGTTTTTGAAATTCTTTGTTGTACATAATTTTTCTGAGACCGGGACTCAGGTAGATATGTTTCCAAAGAGGATCCCTTACGGGTACAGTGTAGTCTTGACTTAAATGTCTGATGATTTCTTCTCTCATAAACATCAGTATACACAATATGCCTCTTTGACGGCAAAGGGGATTTCTGATAAAAGGATAGTATGAGACTAAAGTTGATTCAATTGATTCCTTTCTTTTTTCTGATTTTCTCATGTACTCCCAAAGAAGCGGAAAAAAAGGATACCCCCCCTGAGGATATCCCTAGGGAGAGTAATACAGCAGTAGATGGCTCAGTGCTTACTCTGACAAAGAATCAATCCGGCTCAGATGATAAAAAATCTGACAAGATAAAAGAGGATGAACAGAAGGGAGATCATGAGATAATCTGGGATACTTTTTCCGGCCCCCTTCATCTGCAGAGTATTAAACCCACATCTTATCTCCTGCCCGAAAGTTTGATGATAGGATCTTTGTCGGATCCCCTCTCATACACCCTCGCAGAACGTGAGGCCTACTCTCTTGTAGTAAAATTCTGGGAAAATTTCAGAAAGGGGAGAATCCCCGGTGAACTTCTTTCCAGGAATGCGCATCCCCTGTTTCTTGAGGAGATGGAAGAGTATCTTGATAAAGGATCTGAGGTCATTGCTCTCTATCCCGGCAGTTTTCGTCTGCTTGGATCATCAGCATCCATGAAGCTGGTTCTTCTATCAGAAACAGGTTATTTGAAAGCAGTGATGTATATGAATAATGAGAATGATACCTGGTCACTTGAGGACTGGGAAATACCTTTCAGAGACTGGCCCGGAGAGACAGTTCCCCGGGATAAGGATCTTCTGAGCAGAAGAACGGTCTATTAGTCCAGCTCTATACCGGTATTCTTTTTAGGAAATGTCTTTCCAACGGCTACGCAGTTGGCTTTATCTGTAAAAACAACACCTTCATTCCAGTATTCCAGAGCTGCAAACATTGCATTTCCGCCGTCGTTGTCATCACTTTTCTCTGTTCTGAAGGAGACATATTCAGCCAGTGATTCATAATCTTCATCATTGAGGCAGTCATTACGTTTTATATTGAAGTCATTCCAGTCTTTGATGGCCGTAAAGCCTTTACCCTTATCCTCTATGATGATTCGGGCCTGCTCTTCTGAGAAGGTATACCAGACCTTGACAATTTTATCGGGATTACTCCCGTTGCCGTGTTTTACAGCATTCTTTATCAATTCAGAAATCTGCTGTTCCAGAAGGTTTATCTCCCTGATTTCGGGAGGTGCTTTCTGAACAATTAGAAGTGTAAAATATCGTATCTGTCTGAAATCACTTGGGAATTCCTTATAGAACATTCCCTCTGTATTCATCAGTTTATGGTTGTCATTAATCTCAATTCTGTCCATTTTTTCAGCCTTTCATCAGTTTGAGAATACCCTGTTTGAGTGTCTCTTCCAGGGGGAAATATCCGGTCAGTTTTGTCAGTTCAATTACTTTCTTGACAGAACCGTGAACACCGGTAATGACCAGTTTCGCATTTTTTTTCTTAAGAGCGGAGCTGACATAAATCAGAGCTCCGATTCCACTTGAATCGATATACTCAACTTTCTCCATGTTTACAACATAGTGGGCTATCCCTTTTTCAAGCATTTTTCCAACGAGTTCTTTCAGTTTATAGGCATTGTAGAGATCCATTTCTCCCTCAATGTCAATTATGTATATGTGTTTGCTTTTTCTGACCTTCAGTTCCAAGAAGTTACTCCTTCAGGGGATGTCATAGTTAATGAGTATTGCCATTTTAAGGTTAGGGGGATTATACGTCAAGCAAAGAAATCTTTATGGTCAGATTATTGCCCTGAGAAGCGCTTATTCAGCTCCCCATACAAAGTTTCCCCTTCGGGGTCTGCAAAAGAGCTTATCTGAAATCCTAAAACGTCTTCCCCGCTGTCTTCCTGACGGTTCCAGCGAATCTCTCCTGTAATATCAAATGGTTTATCTTCCTGATTCGCAGGGATCACCTTACAGACTACTATTGAGCCTTCCTTGTAGGGGAGGGGTACCGGAGAGTAGACTCTGAATCCCATAGGACTAATATCTCGTATATAGGCGGGCAAACTGCCGTCGAGCAGGACTTTTGCATAGCTTTGGTTTCTTGTGTTTTTTCTGTTAATTGTCATTGTAGTCTGCTCCTTAGTTCAATAACTGTTCCAGCCGTATTCTCGTCCTCGTATTCTTCCTGCATCTCACCCTGATGACCGACAAAGCTAAGCTTGAAAAAACTGAAAGTCTTTTTGGTGATCAGTAGGCCCATCCCGAATCGATGATAACCATGTTTTTCTCTATAATTCAGAAAATCCTGATTATTGATATCAATATCCTGTACTTCCTGATCAAGATCGTAGGGCAGATTTTTCTTATCAAAACCGCCGCCCCAGTCTTTCAATGTCGTAATAACTTCATCCTCTGTGAGTTTGAATCTGAGCTGGATGTCCCTGTTTTCATTCCTCTCTTTATGAGCCCGTATTGAGTTATTAACAAGCTCAAGAAGTGAGTAACGAATATTTTCAATTATTTTTTCATCAATACCTGCAAAGAAGATCTGGTGTAATTCATCCAGAATTCTGGAAAAATCGGTATTTCGTGAGATCTTTAGTAGTACGGAGGTATATTTTTTTCCTTTATGTTTTAAATATCCCATACTTTATTATATAATAAATTATCAGCTTCGCCATGACAGGAAACAATGTTTTACATTTACTACAGACTGGAAAATAAAAAACAGCTGAATCAGCTGTATCCCCGAAAGATCGAAACTCTTGAGAAAAGGGCTGCCTCCCTTATGAACAATGCCGGAGGTTCCCGGCTGATGGAAGAGGACGATATCTTTCAGTTCGCAGCACTCTACAGAGAGACAGCCATCAATGTTCTCGGCTGTGCAGAATCTCTGAAGAGTCTCCTTGATGAGTTCCGTCAGTTTCTGTCGGGTTTCTCAATTATTCTGTCTGCAGGGCACGATCAGGACGATCTGATTCAGCATTTTCATAATCTGTCATTAACTGCTCCCGAAGAGAACAGGATCTGGATGGAAGACTCTGTGAGGGATAAATTCTCTGAGTATCTGGAAGAAGCCAGACGGGAAGAGTATTCTCAGCTCTCATCGGTTCAGGTCAAAGTGGACAAGATGCTCTCCATTGAAGAGCGCTACAACCGTTTCCTTAAACGGGAAGATCTGATCCCCAAGCTAAAGAAAGAGATGAACCAGTGGCTTTACCGTCAGGAGGAGTCATCCTCCCTGATCATAGATTCACCAAGTACCGAAGAGAGCCTCAGTATTCTGAGGTCTGTACTGGATGACAGCAATCATCTTATTGAAAATTTCCTCTTAATTGAGCCTGCAGAGGATCTCTGGGACCCCTGGTACACTCTCTGCCGCTTTCTAAATCCTGAATTTCTGGAACAGGTGGAGCAGTACCTCAGTGTTGATGACCTGAAAAAATGGAATGAAGATAAGGATTTTCTGACGAATATCAGTTCGGCAGACTGGTATATCCACTACTACGATGAGGTAGAGACTGACTTTTTCAAAGCATTTATCCTCTACTGGACCGGTTGTCTGAAGAAGCTGGATACCTATTCCACACCCCCTGTTCTGATTATCAGGAATCCCGAGCTCTTCACAGAAGACTCCGGTCGTCTGATCAGCCGCTTCCTTGAAGTCATTTGTAAAGCCTTCCCTAAGCAGAAATATCTTTTCCTCTCAAATGATCCGGAGACCGAGCTTGCATCAATACCCGGCACACCACGGCGATTGAGTATCACCCCTTTGAGTGATCAGGATGCCAGGCTTAAAGCAGCAGATGTTTTTCCCGAGCTGAAACCCAGACCCGATGAACTTCTCGATGTCTATAAGAAAGAAGACTATAACCTGGTCCGTCTTTTCTTTTTTATGCAGAACCGTCTGGAAGGCATTCAGCATGCCCGAAATGATCTTGATCCCCCTGCAGCCTATCTGTACGGCCGGGATAAAAGCAGTCTTGAAATACTTGCCCTATGTATGCCGGGTCGTTTCTGCTTCACAAGAAATCAGATCACAAGATTCTTTCAGTTCCGCGGTATTTCCATGCCTGAGGTTGAAGAGAGAATCAAACGTCTTGAAAACCTTGGTTATCTCCGTTTCACAGGGAAAACCGGAGGTATCTGGAATCGCAATATAAATCTTGAGGCCCTGCTGGAATCTCCCGGATTCAACAGTAAGGAACTTGAAGCCGATTTTACACGCTTTCTGAGCCGTGAGATGGAGGGGGGGAGCATCAACTCTCTGAGCGGAATGCTCTACTTCCTGAATCGTAGAGGCAGTATCGATTTCGGTCTTGATATCCTGAATAAAATAATTCACCACCTGCTGAAGATAAGGGAAAACGATCTTGCCGAAAAACTGCTGAATGCAAACCTTTTTGAAGGACGTTCTCTCACCCATGCCCAGCAGGAAGGATTCCATAATATTCAGTATGCAGGGCGTCTGCGCTCAGCTTTGCTTCGCAATTCAAGGCGGGAAGTCTCTGAGAAGATGGACACGGGTTATCTCTCCCTTATGGAAGCCCAGGGTGCAGGCAGTGAAGAATTCCTTCTGCAGCAGGCCCACTACCATGCACTGAACGGAGAATCTGAAAATGCTCAGAACATGGTTAAGGCCAGTCTCTTCGCCTTTCAGAAAAATAGTGACCATTATGGTGAGATCAGAGCCAACAGTGCCCTGGCCCTTACCCTCTTAAGTCAGAGAAAACTTTCCGCCGCTGTGGATTATTTTGAAATAGCCCTGAGGATCAGTGAACAGCTGGGAGACAAGGAAGCCTCCCTCATCAGCGGTAAACTGATGGTTCTATCCTCCTATCTCTTCGGTAACCTCTCCTCTGCCCTGCGGGCACTGGAAAATCAAATCCCCCTGGCAAAAAAAGAGCGTAACAGGGAAACTCAGATCTTCCAGCTCTTCTTAAAGGGACGTATTCTTTTTGAACTGGGACGCTATTCGGAGGCCTTTAAGGAGCTCAAACAGGGTAGACGTCTTACTAAACGATACAATTTGACCAGAGAAGCCAGAGTCATCACAAGCTGGATGGCCAGATCACTGTGTTTCGGCCACAGCGAGAAGGTGGCCCAGGAGCTTTTCAGGCGTCAGCCTCTGACTCTGGAAACTGCTTATTTCAGAGCAGAAGCAGCCTATCTATCGGGTGATAAAGTGAGTGGAATCGCCCTTCTGGAAGAGGCTTTTAATCAGTATGACCAGAATCCCCAGTTTATTCATGAGATGGACAGCTGGCTGGACGGTTATCGCCTTATAGAGGGACGCCTCTCGGACAGAGACTTCTACGAGGACGTACTGCTTGATCAGGCCAAAGGTTTCTATTATCTGCTAATAGGTCTCAATGGGAACCCTGAGAAGGCCTGGGAGGGCCTTAAGCCCCTGTGTCGCATGGATAAGGCTTACAACCAGCAGCCCTTCGGTTATTATTATTTCCTTTATGCTGCTGAACTGATAGATAAGACAGGTATAGTACTGGATGAAACCCATGAGGCAATGGTCTCTCATGCCTTTAAATTATTGCAGACAAGGGCGGGGCGTTTTGACAGTCAGCAGATGAAACATAACTTCTTTAAAAAGAACTACTGGAACAATGAAATCATCAAGAAAGCGCAGGATATGAATCTCATTTAAATCCGATAAATTTTTGATAAATTCGTGTTGACACTTTTTCCGAGTTCAGGGTATATTACGCAAGCGTTACGGTGGCGTAACTCAGTTGGTAGAGTAACCGGCTCATATCCGGTCTGTCAGGGGTTCAAGTCCCTTCGCCACTACTTCAAGCCTATCTTGCAATAAGTTTTTAACTTGTTATGAGGTAGGCTTTTATTTTTTTATAACCCCTCTTTGTATCTCATTCAAACAGGCTGTATCAGCAAATTTGACAGCAACAGACCTGAAAAGGATGTAGTTATGTCTTCATACAAAGAAAGAACCCTTCACTGTATATCCCCGTAAGATGAAGTCTGGGATAACTATCTTTTATTACCAGGTAAATCTACCTGACGGCACCAGGAGTACTGCAAAAAGTATTGGTCAGTCTACGAAGGCAGCTGCAAAGTATTACTGCAGAGAGCTGGAGAAGAAAAAAAAGCTAATTCCAGAAGATCCTGTTCAGAAGTTCCTGTTACATGAATATTTTAAAGACTGGTGGGAGTGGGGACCAGATCCTGATATTCCTTCTATCTGTCCATACCTTACCAGACGATACCTTCGAAACAACAAACCCAGCTATGCAAATTCAATAAACAACAGAAACAATTTCAGAAAACATATTCTACCTTACTTCGGTGAAATGATTATCTCAAACATTAAAGTAAAGCATATAGAAGACTGGTTGGATGAATTGGCAAAACGAGGGCTATGTGGTTCCACTCAAATTGATATTCTCAGTATTTTGCGGGTTATGTTAAAGGACGCCAAAAGGTTGGGTTATCTTGAGTACAATCCAGTCAAAGATGTGATACCGCCTCGAAAGAATAGACCAAGAAAAAGAGGAATCCTCAGAACTGAAGAGACCGATACTTTATTTGATTTGAATACTATCGATGAAGTCTGGAATGGTGATATTCAGGCGATGGGAGCTTTCCTTCTAGCATGGGATACAGCAATGAGACCTGGTGAAATCAGAGCAATACAAAGAAAGCACATTCACTTCCATCCTGATGGCAATTGTACTGTTGATATCAGGCAGGCTGTCGATCACGCATCACATAGGATCAAAGAGACTAAAACGGGTGCTGTACTAGAAGGAGTCCCTGTACGAGCTGATACGGCGGGTATCTTAAGACATATCTGTCAGACATACAATGAATCAGAATGTCTTGTCTTTTCCAAGGATGGGAAAATGCATGTTTCAGAAAACTATCTGAAGAGAAGATTATATAAAGCGTTGAGAACAATTGGGATTTCTGAAGAACAGAGAAAGGAACGTAATATTACTCAATATAGTTTCCGAAGCCTGGCCATAACACGATTAAGGCAACAAGGTATAAGTGATATTGCTGTCAGGTCCCTGGCACGGCATACAACACCTATCATGACTGATGGCTACACTGTCTTTAATGATGAGGAATCCATCAACCAGATTAGAGACTTCTATCAGTATCAGAAGAATGTCTCAGGAGGTTTCTAATGTCCTCTTATGTATTTGATTTAAAAGATGAAACCCTTATGAGTATCGAGTCTGGAATCCTGGAGTTGGAAAGCATTAAAGGATCAATGGTTGCTATGGCTCTTGGATTTGGAAGGATTAAGATGGATCGTCTTTAACTTGATATCGCTCCCAGCTTTAAAGATTACCTAAAGCTTCAAAGGATCAATATAAAGCAGTCTACAGCCTATGGTTTGGCCAAAGCAGGGGAGAATATGCATAGGTATCGAGAGGCTCTTGAGATTAACAATATTAGATTGACGAAAGTGCTTCAGAAGATGCGCTATGTCAATGACATTGTTGCAGTAAATGATCCTTTACTCTGGAGCCGCCTTGCTGATCTTACAGATAAGAGCTTTCAGAGATATGTGAAAGACCAGTCTGCCAGGATCATGGGTGTTATCGGTGACGATAATACTATCCCTGAGATCTTTGATTTTTATACCAGAGGTGCGTCACTTCTTGTGTCCGGTAAATCTATACCAGGGATAAATCTAAATGAGTTTTCCAGGAACCTGGCTGAGGGGAAGCGCCCTCTCGTATTCTGGGTTGAGAATGACAAGGATAAAGCTCAAAAAATGTCTCGACGAATAAAAAAGCAGCTACAACAAAAATAGGGATTCAAAGTTTAAATAGCTAATGTTACGATTCTATACAAATGAATATAGTTTAGTAGGAGACTGTGCAATTGAATCATGATGTTATTCTTAAATTTGAGGATGATAATGGAAGTGTTATCGCTCAGGGGATGCAACTATCAGAGGTCGTAAAAGCTATTAACACAAAGATTATTGAGATTATAGATAATATTAAATCTATTTTGATTAAGGAGAGTGGAGACATTCCTTATGATAAATATGATGATAATTATAGGGGGTTATTACACCCCTTTTTTTATAGGAGAGAAAAAAATCTACACCACCGGATGAGTCATTTTCATCAGATCAGTAACGGGTTTTCTTTCATCGATCAGAGTTTTTATCATCTCTGCATAAGGAAGGATGTGAGTGAAGAATCTTTTATATCCCCTGCAGAGATAGTTCTGTGGATGGATCTCCTCTCTATTAAAAATAAAACGGTGTTTTGGACATCCCCCATAACAGAGAGTTAGAACTGGACAGTCCCGGCACTCTTTGCTCAGACCATCATATTTGTTGTTACCGAATTTTGTCTGTTGATCCGATTGGAATAGAACTTTCGGATCATCTGATATAATATTGCCCAGTTTATATTCAGGATATACATAGTGATCGCACGAATAAATATCCCCATTGTGCTCAACGATTCCCGCATTGCCGCATTTCTGTGCAAATTGACAGATACCGGAAACACCTTTTATTGCTGAACTGAAAGCCCATTCGAAATTCATGACAAAAACAGAACCGACATCGTTTTTCACCCACTGGTTGAATATGGCAATAAGAAAATCCCCATAGGCAGATGATTCTACAGACCAGTCTGTGAGATTGATGTTTTGCTGATCTTTAGAAGGGGGAGTTGAAAGGGTAAAACCCAGTTCAATAGATTTTGCGTCGGCTGCTCTTTCAACAATGGGAATAAATTGAATGTATTCCACACCGGATTCCATTAAGAAATTGTAAACCTCCAGCGGTTCTTTGCTGTTCTTGCCATTCACAGTTGTTAAAACATTGTATTCAACGTTGTTTTCTTTCAGTAATTTCAAAGACCTTTGCAGTTTTTTAAATGTCGGTCCACCTGTTTTGCTTTTTCTGTAGGCGTCGTGCAGCAGCTCCGGTCCATCGAGGCTTAATCCCACGAGAAATTTATTTTTTGCCAGGAATCTGCACCATTCTTCAGTCAGAAGTGTTCCATTTGTCTGTATGGCATTAGATATTTTCTTCCCGGAATTAAATCTTTTCTGGAGTTTAAGAGCTTTCCTGAAAAAATCCAGACCTGCCATTGTCGGTTCACCGCCCTGCCAGGCAAAGTTTATTTCTTTAAATGATTGAGACCTGATATATTTTTCTGTATAAGCCTCAAGAACTTCATCGGGCATCATTGTTTTTTTCTCATGAAACAAAGATTCCTTTTCCAGATAAAAACAATAGGTACAGTTAAGGTTGCACGAGGGGCCGGCAGGTTTTGCCATTAAATGGAAATTAGTCATTATCACAATCCTATAACATTGATTTTAAAAATATATAAAAATTCAGGCCGATTATTAAAATTATTGTGATCATGAATAAGATCTCAATAAATTTTCTGTTAAATTTCCGGTTTAAAGAGGATCCTATCAATCCTCCTAATATGCCGCCGGGCATCATAAATAAAAGCATCGATAAGTTATATGGTGCAAATCCTGTATCAACATAAACAGAAAGCAGCTTGGCAAACTGACTGAACAGGATAATAAGAACGGAATGCATTGCTGCGGTTTTTGTATCCATAGAAAACAACAAAGCGAGTAGAACCACATTAAAAGGACCACCGCCAACACCCAGAAAAGATGCAATCATTCCAAGGAATAAACCTACCAGAAAAATATTAAAAAGATTATGAATATGGAAGCTTTGCAGGTTCTTTTTTAAAAGATAGAGCAAAACGATAATAAGGAGAACTCCTAGAATCATCGATTGGGAAGCGGTTATCAACTCTTTATTCTCGACCAGCTGATAGATCAGTGAAAAGAGAGATTTTCCTGCAATCCCACCGAGAATTGATCCCCCCGAAAGCCATATGGTTCTTTTTCCCTCAAAACGCACTCCTGCAGCATATTGTTTAATTGTTGAAACAACAGCCATGGAAAAAACGGTAAAAGAAGACAAAAGACTTATTGTTAAAATATCATACTGCCCCAGTGTGTCGAGAACAGGTTTGATGATAACTCCACCACCAAGGCCAGATATGGCTCCGATAGTAGTAGAGATGAGTGCAACCATAAGGTAAAGAATTTCCATAATCTTCTATTCCCTTTAAATGATAATTCATCCAGTGGTGTATTTTTTTACATTCAAGATGATGAATCAGGCAGAACTCAGGTAATAATGATGAAATAAACCGATCACAGTTGATTATTATCTAATTTGTCTAGTGCATTCAGTAAGGGAAGTATTTGAGACTTTATTTATCACCAGATATCAAATTAAATTCATTCGATTTCTTCAATTATTTTTTCTACCCATTTGCAAAAAACTACTGAAGATTTCTGAGCAATTTCCACAACCCTCTCATGGGAATGTTTCACTTTCTGTATTCCCGTAGCCATATTAGTAATGCAGGAAATTCCGAGAACTTTCAATCCCAGGTAATTGGCAACCATGGTTTCTGGAACTGTCGACATGCCCACAGTATCGGCGCCCATATCGGCCATAGATCTGATTTCTGCTGCCGTTTCATAACAGGGACCCATAAAACTGGCATAGACGCCTTCTTTATAGGGTAGATTGAGTGTTTCTGCCGCTTTTGTGGCAACTTCGACAAATTCTTTATTAAAGGGCTCTGACATATCGGGAAACCTCGTTCCAAGCCGTTCGTCATTACTTCCGATAAGAGGATTGGAAGGCATGAGGTTGATGTAATCTCTAATGATCATAAGATCTCCCGGCTCAAAATCCTTATTAATTCCTCCACAGGAATTCGTGACAATGAGTCGGGGTATCGAAAGCAGTTTCAAAAGATATACGGGATAGGTCACCTCTTTCATAGAATATCCTTCGTAATAGTGGAATCGACCCTGAAACATGAGAACTTTTTTTCCCTTCATTTCACCATAGACAATTCTCCCTTCATGTCCTTTGACGGTCACTTCGGGAAAATGGGGGATACCAGAATACTCAACAATGACTTTTTTTTCCAGGTTTTCGACTAGAGAACCCAGTCCAGATCCCAGAATTATAGCCAGATCCGGGGTTCCGGACAGGAATCCCTTAATGTATTCCGCCGATTCGCTCAGCTTTTCATAATAGTCTTTTTCTTTATTCATATTTTCTCCTGTTAATAGATTTCTTCAACGAGCTCATTCAGCCCATCCATCCCTTCCGATGTAATTCTGATCTTTTTCTTTTCGATATCGATCAGCTCCATATCTTTCAGCTCTTTACAGAGCCGGTATACCGTTCTCAGGCTGATGCCTAGATCCTGAGAGAGTCTTTCCCTTGTTTCTCCGATGATTATTTCTGATTCTTCTGGCATTTTTTCTTTGTAGTTGATGACAAGATAATTGGCAAGTAAATATACTCCGGAATGGACCTTCATAGTTCCCATTCTATCAAGCGAGGGATATAGCTGTTTGGCAAAGATCTGTACGACCTTTTTATAGGCTTCGAAATCTTCGTTCAGCCATTGTCCGAATTTTTTCTTGCTTATCCGCAAATAGGTCGATTCGGCGCTTGTGATGACTGTCGATGTCGCTTCCGGATTGTCTGAAAAAAATTCAAGAAGACCGCTGAAGGCTATATGAGGTTTTTTTCGGATTGTAGAGGAGAATTCAAACACTCTGCCATTACTGAATTCATTTATTATCCGGTTTTCCCCTTCGTAGAGGATATAAATGTAAGAATTTATCGTACCTTTTTCTATAACTTTATGGCCTTTCTTGTACTGAACTATCTCAAAGTGCCGTATTATGTGACCCGGAATATTTTTAAATAGAGATTTCAAATCGAGACTATTATCAATCAGTAGCTGAATAGTCCTGTTTTTATCAATCATAGTTTTCTCTTATAGATTGTCATTCCGTCTTCATCTCCTTTCTCGAGAATCAAATCTTTCAGTCTTTTGTCCAGCGGGCGAACGATTTCTTTATCATTTCTTAAATTATTCAACTCATAAGGGTCGTTTTTCAAGTTGTATAATTCACTGATATCATCTTCATAGATCGTGTATTTAAACTGATTCGTTACAATGGTCCGCGATCGCTGTGTGTCTCTGTAACCCTGACCGTAATTCTCTATCATCATGGATTGACGCCCTTTTTTTTCTCCGGAACATAGGGGGATGAGGCTCTCTCCATCGATTTCGCTGCTGAAAGAGGTACCGGCCAGATCCAATATGGTAGGAGCGATATCCGTTGTATTAACAAGGGCTTCAGTATCACTTACATATTTATTTTTTTCTGGGAAGCGGACAGCTAGAGGAATTCTGACAATTTCCTCTGTCATGAAGCTTCCTTTGTCGAACATTCCTCCGTGGCTTGCTAGGGCATCGCCGTGATCGCTTGTCCAGATGACTACTGTATCCTCCCCGAGGCCCAGGTCATCAAGTTTTTTTACGATACGGCCCATCGCCTCATCGGTCATCGTCGTTTGGGCATAAGCTTTTGCCAGGATTTGCTGCCATTTTTCCCATTCAAATACGCTCGGTATGATCATGTTGCCATTTTCATCGGCTATGGGACGATTCATTTTTTGGTAGCAGGTCGGCTTATTCTCCAGGTTATCACGGAAACTGCCATATTCCTTGATAGCCCCTGGGTCATACATATCTAAGTATTCCTGGGTCGGGAAATAGGGTTGATGAGGTCCCCACATATCGACTCTTAAATGAAAAGGTTCATTATTACCGTTTACAGCGATCTCTTCCAGTTTTTGACAAGCCAGGTAACTGAGGAAAAAACTTTCATGTGATTCTTTTGGGCTGTTGGTCACACCGACACAGGGCTCACCGCACCAGTCGTATTCACAGAAATAGTCAGTTTTCCCTTCATGGAGGGTTTTGAATTTTTCTTTAGAGCTGTTATTCCAGAAATAGTTATCTATGCGGTGAGACGCTTTGGGAATGTTTTCCTTCTGAAGATAATCTTTGTATTCCTTTGTGATATAGGGATTACCGTAAAAGGAGGGGCAGAATCCTTCACAGCCAAAGTCCAGGGCTGTTCCCGGGCCGGCATGCCATTTCCCGTAGTAATAATTCCTATATCCCTCATCAGCCAGTTTATTGAAATAGATATCGTGATCGTAAGGTGATTCTGTCTGATTGTGTACATTTCCGTGATTGTGGGGGTAGAGGCCGGTTAAAAGAGATCTTCTGGCAGGACCGCAAAGAGGAGTAACAGAATAAGCCCTGTCAAAATTCGTCCCCTGGGAGGCAAATTTGTCAAATTCCGGTCTTTTAGGACCTTCGCCTCCATCCCACCCGTGTCTGTAATGCAGTTGATGATCACTCACCAACATCAGGATATTAGTTTTCTTTTTCATTATTTTCTCTCTTTTTCAGGCTCCCAGGCCTGAAGACTGTTATATTGGGGAAGTGTGTCCAGACATTTTACTCCATCGAAATGATCGGATGTGAATTGATCAAAAAAAATGTTAATTTTAGTCTTTAACACTTCAATGATTTTTCCATATGATTCTTCTCTGTAAAGATTTTCGATCTCATCGGGATCGTTGACAAGATCGATCAGCAGGTTGTTGGCAGAATCAGGATATAGAATTAATTTGTATTTTTTCGTACGTATCATGCGTACGGGACCGTACTCATAAAACTGTTCAGTTTTCCAATTAGTCAGGCTGCTGCCATTTGTCAGTGCAGGAGCGAAACTGATTCCAGGAGAATTCCTTTTCTGTTTTTCCTCTTCGCTCTCTTTAATCTCCCCGATATCTAGCAGAGTCTGAAACAGATCCGTATGATTAACCATTTCCGACCTTTTTTGTCTATTGAACAGGATTTCAGGTCCATAAAATACAAGTGGTACCTGGATTGATCGATCGAGGAGATTCAAAGGATATGTCGCATTCCCTTTGCCCCACAATCCGTGATCACCGCAATTCAAACCGTGATCCGATGTGTAAACAAAAAGTGTTTGATCCATCAGTTTCTGACCTTCAATTTCATCGAGCACGGAACCCACCGATTCGTCTATCTGGGATACGGCGGCGTAATACTGGCTCAGAGCCTCTATAGGATTATTTCTGGTGGCATCGAGTGATTCGTTACGCTGGGAACCGAAAGAGTAGTTCTGTGTCTGATCACGTGTCACTATGTTTTTCTGCCGGTAATAATCGACCAGTCTCTCTCTGTGTCCCTGCCACTGACTGTGCGTCGCATAGTGACCTATGACAAGAAACAGAGGTTTGGAACGATCTCTCTCTTTGAGATATCTCAGAGCCTCATTGGTTATTGTTCTGGTCAGAGAACCTTCGCATTCGACCTTTTCACTGCCTTTATAAAAAGTTCTGTTTTCTCCGTGGAGAATGGGATATTCTGTGCCGATTGTAAAGGAATAGTCAAAATGTTCTTTATCAGTATGCTCCTGGCCAAGATGCCATTTACCGATTAAGGCCGTCTCATAACCTCCCTTTTTAAAAAGTGCCTGAATGGGTACTTCTTCCTTTAGCCAATGTTTATTTTCATCTCTGTTGGGAGTGTTCCCCAAATAGTCGTGTATACCGTGCTGAGAAGGTATACGACCTGTAAAAAGACAAGCGCGTGCGGGAGAACATACAGGGTTCGGTGTAGAGGCCTCTTTCATCAGAACGCCGTTTCGAGCCATATAATCCAAATTAGGTGTTAAGACATAGGGATCGTCATAGGCACCTAAAGCCCATCGGGCATGATCATCGGTTAAAAATAATATAATATTTGGCTGATTACTCATTATCGTCTCCTGATATCTGATATGTACATAATTAGTATATCTCCTACCAGTTGATAGACAATGACATGTGGCATGTTAAGTAAAAAATAATAAATCATCAAACCATGCCATATGTCATGGTTTGATTCAATATCCTGAAATATAATCAATTAACAAACGAAAATGAAAAGGACGGAGAAAAAGATGAAACAGAAAAGCTTTATAGTAATTCTGGGAATAATTATGATTTTTACATGGAGTTGTTCCGGACGTAATAATGCCGGGAATACCTCCGAAAGTGGAGAGAAATCGGAAGGATCATCGAAGGTTGTTGAGAATTTCCTAAAAGAACCGCTTTATATAATTGTTCCCTACGCAGCAGGCGGAGGAGCCGATATAGCTAACAGAGTCATTGCCGGATATCTGGCCGACGAACTGGGTACAGAAGTTGTTGTTGAAAATGTTCTGGGAGCCGGTGGTATCGTAGCTGCCACTCAATACCTGACAGAGAAACCCAATACTAACAGAGTTCTCTTTACCAACAGTAGTCTTCTTTCTTACATTCCTTTATCCCAGAAGACTAAGTTTACTCGCGATGACTACGAGCCTTTCTTCAGTCTTCAGGTTATACAGTTTGCACTATACGCGGCCCCTTCTAGCAGTGGCATCGATTCTATGGAAAGCCTCAAGAAATACGCCGGTGAAAACAGAATTGTATTTGGAGGTCCCGGTCACGGAACACCTCTCCACAGTATTCAGAGCAATATCTATACACAAATGGGCGCTGATAACGATACGGTTACCTATGACAACGGAAACCAGGGAATCGTGAATCTGATCAGCGGAGATACTACCGTAATGTCCACCGCTATTTCTCTTGCCGATCAATTTGTTCAAGAGGGAAGTATTGTTCCATTGGCCATTCTCTCTGCTAACGATTATGATGGTATTTACGGTAAAATCACTAGTATCAAGAATTACGGATATGAACTGTATAATGATATGCTGACTATGTATGCTATCCGGAAAGGAACCGATCCTGAAATTATCAATCTCCTATATGGAGCTTTTGATAGAGTCATGAACAATGAAACCTTTAAGGCGGAAATGGCTAAGGCTCAGAGTGCCGAATATAGAAATATGAACGGCCGGGAAATTAGTATTTTTCTCGACGAAATGGACAAGATCAACAAAGTTCTTGTTGAGGGAAACAAATAAGAATTATAGGGAGCGCTTTGTGAAAATTCGTGTAAAAAGGGACTTAACCAGCGGTTTGTTTTTAATGTTTCTAACTGTTGTTATCTGGTTTATTATACCGATTCAGATTTCCGTATCCAATGACTCGGCTGCTGGTGCTCAGTTGTTCCCTAAGATAATAATTGCTGCCATGTTCTGCCTTTCGGTCATCATATTTCTAAGATCTTTGATAGGTAAAAAAGACAAAACAATAGAATTCGATCTTAAGGTTGAATGGGAAATTGCTTTATATGCACTCGGCATCATACTTTATGTTATTATGCTGGATCTTACAGGATTCATTATATCGACGCTTCTTTTCAGCATGATAACATTATGGATTTTTAAATCTCGTAGAATGGTTTATTTGTTTATGGTGCTTTTTGTATTAGCTGTATATTTCCTGTTCACTTTGGTGCTCGGGATTATTCTTCCTTAAGAGGACTGATTTATAAGGAGACATTATGGAATACTTGGTTCCCGGTTTGCTGGAAGTACTATCAATGCAGAATCTTCTGCTAATCAATTTCGGTATCCTTCTGGGGATGATTTTCGGAGCGATACCAGGCCTTACCGGTGTTCTGGGAATGACTCTATGTCTACCTCTGACATTTTCCATGGAACCCGTGACAGCTATTGTATTTCTATTGGGTATATATTGCGGAGGAGCTTTTGGAGGGTCTATCACGGCCATTCTGATCGGGACGCCCGGTACAGGACAAGCCGCAGCGACTTTGCTGGATGGTTATCCATTAGCAAAAAAAGGATATGCCTATAAAGCGCTTATGATGGCTTTAGTGGCTTCCTGCATCGGTGGATTTATCAGTGCGCTTAGCCTAATCGCCTTTGCTCCGATAATCGCCCGATTTGCTATGAAATTCGGTCCTCCAGAATATTTTGTATTAGCTATTTTTGGTCTTTCCATAGTCGGAGCTATTAGCGGTAAGGATATAGTTAAAGGAATTTTAATGGGATGTGTCGGTTTCTTTCTGGCCATGATCGGGCTGGATAATATATCGGGTGTATTCCGATTTACTTTTGATTCCATGTATCTCTATGGTGGATTATCTTTTATTGGCATATTGATGGGAGTCTTTGCTATCAGTAAGGTCATGATCGATATGAGTGATCATTTTTATCATAAAAAAAGCGTTGTTCAGATCCCGAGTGATGAGGAAATCTCTCTTGATACCCATGATAAACTAACTTTATCTGATATGAAAAATTCTATAAGAACGATTTTCAAGTCCTCAGCCATAGGTGTTGTCATCGGGGCCATTCCTGCAGCAGGCGGAGGAATAGCCGCTTTTATGAGCTATAATGAAGCTAAGCGTTCATCCAAACATCCTGAGACCTTCGGACAGGGGGAAATTGAAGGTGTAGCTGCAGCAGAATCTGCCAATAACGCCATAACCGGATCCTCATTGATCCCTATGCTGACTGTGGGAATTCCGGGAAGTGGAGGTGCTGCCGCCCTGATGGGAGCTTTAACTATTCAGGGCTTGGCTCCAGGTCCTATGCTGTTTAAGGACTTTGGTTTTGAAATGTACGCCATTATGATAGGTCTGATTCTGATTAATATCTTTATGTACTTTCAGGGGATAGGCTTGATGCGATTCTTCGTCAAAGTGACTAAAGTTCCCGATTCTTTTATTCTCGCATCTCTGGTTTTCCTTTGCGCTGCCGGTACATATTCGGCCGGTCGGAATATCTTCGATGTCTTTATACTAATGGGTTCCGGCATTGTCTTTTTTGTGTTCCACAGATTTAATTATCCTCTTATCCCTGTGGTTCTGGGTTTTATTCTAGGATCGCTGGCCGAAGATAATTTCCGAAGAACGCTGGTTATGTCTAACGGCAGTCTTTCCATTTTTCTGAACAGGCCCATATGTATTGTTTTTATAGTTTTGACTGTTCTTATATTGATCGGCGTTGCACGCCAGAACAGCCGAGCCGATAAAAAGATTCAAGGAAGTATTTAGAGGCTTCAGAAATAATAATTTATTATGCGAAAGGTAAATCGAGTCTGAAATGGTGAATCTTGATGGTGTTTCAGGATTTAAGAAAAATTAAATCATCAATATATCTGCATATTTATTGATAAAAACCAGGAAAATGCTAATTTTATCCAATATATGGGAAAACCTATCCTGAAGTTAATGATGAAAGATTTCTATATTAACTCGGCTGGCTCTGTAAAAGTGATTGTCCAATCCGTAGAGTGAAGACTTTTTCTTTATTTTTCCTGTAACATCTGGAGGTCTTCCTTCAGGAATGGAGTTTATTCCTTGATGTGGTCTGAAAGCATTATCAGAGAAGTAGTGAAATATTTGAGCTTGATATAAACAAATTTATAGAATGGAGAAATTTGAGAATAAGCAGAAAAAATCATAATCGATTATGATGCGGATTTTATGTGATTCATTAATTGGGTTGTAGATCTGGTAATATAATAATAAATTCTAAGGAAAGTCTGTTCAAAAAACATGAGAATTCAGGAGGAAGAATGTTCATACCAACACCACATATTGAAGCTGTAGACAAAAAACTGATAGCAAAAACTATTTTGATGCCGGGAGATCCTCTCCGGGCTAAATATATCGCCGAGACATTTCTTGAAAATATTGTTCAGTTTAACGCTGTTAGGGGGATTAATGGTTATACGGGGGAATATAAGGGAAGAAAAATCTCTGTTATGGCTTCGGGCATGGGAATGCCGAGCATTGGGATTTACTCCTATGAACTGTACAAGTTTTATGATGTTGAAAATATTATCAGAATTGGTTCCTGTGGAACCTACACAAAAGATCTCAAATTATTTGATGTGGTCTTAGTCGAAGATGCCTGGTCAGAATCAACCTATGCTAAAGTTCAATCGGGAAATACTGTTGATATATTAAGAGCTTCAGTTGAACTGAACAGTAAACTGGAGAAAATATCGGTGGAGCTCGAGATCCCTCTCATAAGGATAAGAATCCATTCATCTGATGTTTTTTACAGAAATAATCTTGATGAATATAAAGCAATTAGAGACAAATACAATTGTTCTGCAGTGGAGATGGAATCTTTCGCACTATTTTCAAACGCACAGGAATTAGGTAAAAAAGCGGCCTGTTTGCTCTCTGTATCCGATTCTCTGATTGAAGAAGTGGGAATATCCAGTGCCGACAGGCAGATGGCATTTACCAGCATGATTAAAATTGCTCTGGAAATGGCAGAGAACTAATCGAATTGATAAAACCTGAGAAATTCTCTGCCTTTACCGGAGAAATGAGACTTGATATATAATAGCTTTGAGTTCAGTTGATAAAAATAAAGATTTTACCGAGCATCTGGCTATTTTTTCTAACTTTGTACTTGGGATTTTATTTCCATTGTATTATAAATTTGTTTTTTTATGAATTAAAATATAGGGGGGAAAGTATGGATAATATAACAATTTTTGGAACTTTTGCATCAATTCTTATTGCAATATCTTTGACTATGAAAAATATAAAATTACTTAGATTGGTGAATTGTTTTGGTGCAGTTCTTTTTTCTATTTATGGTTATATTATCGGTGCAATACCTGTTTTAGTCGTAAATGCTTTTATTGTAGTGATTGATATTTATTACTACATCGCCCTGATTTCTAATAAAGAATAGTTCGATTTTATATTTAATACGAGTGAAACAAAATATTATAGCGAACTATTCATGAAGCATTATCGAAAAGAGATCCTTAAATATTTCCCCAATTTTAGAGAAGACTCTTTAACAGAATCGAGTAGTATCGATATCCTTCGTGATACCCGTTGGAGACAATATAGAGATTCTTGTTGGTTTTTCTACTCCCGTACTGACAAATTATTATGTGAAAAGAAAATCTGTTTTGAAATATTAAATCTTCATGATATTTTAAGCTTTTTGTGAAATATAGATATGAAATTTTTATACATTTATATTGACGAGAACCTGAGATTTAATGGTTTTCGTTAATATCTGGAAACACTTGTCCTGGTGAAGGCAAAAGAGAATTATTCACTATTTCAGCTGACTCTGTAATAGTGGTTATGGAGTCCGAAGAGGATGGGCTTTTTCTTTATTTTACCTGAAATATCAGGAGGGCTACCTGATGAGAGAGTTCTATCATTATTGTGATGACCGTTCCTTTGATATGAATGTGAGGCGGTATGAGTGTAATAGTGACAGAAGCCCTTCGGTAATGGTCAATGAGAGTGTTTTTAGCAGGTTTAGGTATTGGAAGGAACACTCCAATCAGCCGTAATATGGTAAATTTTCCATATTCATCAATAGGTGGATTGTAATATAATTACCGATTCGTTGGATGTTTAAAGTTTTAATTTCTGAAAATTTTGTAACCGTCTTTTCTTTAGGCGGGTAGCATAATCCTGTTAATATCCTCAGGGTTACATCTCCATGGAGCTAGAGATTTCAAGTCTTTTTGATCATTCAATAATGGAGCCTTTTCATTTTCGAGAACAGCTCCAAAACCTAAAAACAGCATTGCCAATAATATTCCTGTAGTTTCTGCCTTGATTCAAGAGTAAGATTAGTCATCTCATCGATGGATGTTATACCCTTCTGATAAAGCCAACTGGCAATCTGTTTATCTACAAAAGGTTTCAACCCCAGTGTGCTGACCACTTCTTTTAACTGAGTAAGAGTTTTTCCAAATAATGTTTCCATTTGATTCCTTAGAAATAAATCTGCTTATTCTCTTGTCAAATTCTACTCCATTTGACAGAAGGAGATCCCGAATATTTACAACCATTGTAGATGAACCGCAAGAGAGTAATAACTTTTTGGGAACTGAAATTCTGCTGAATATTGTGAGAGTCTGCCATAATATTAATGGTTAAAGTGCTGCCGTTAAGATGGCTTAAAATTTTACAGAAACAGGGTGCTGGTCCAAATAAAATAAATGTTTTTTTAAAATGTGGTATGCCCCATCTCTGTTTTGAATATATTGATGTCAAAAAGGAAGGGGGAGGATCTTGAGGAAGACTCAAAAATCATAAGAGCTAACAGTTCTTTCTGTTACATGACGTCATCAGAATTCGCTAGTCTTAAAAGGTAGAAAGCTAGTTCTTAAATAGGCCGGAAAGCGTCACACTAACCGGCTTATTTTTAGGCTTATCCCTATTATGAAGGACCTTGTATCCTAATGGTCGCGCTACTCATTATTACTGATTCTGTTGTAATTCCTGTTGAAGCAGTAACAGTTATTTCAACCTTAAGATAGTGTCCACTGTAATCTCGCAAATTATTTTAAACCAATCAAATCGCACTGAGTTAGATACTTGTTCAGATATCTTTTAACCAAAAAATATCCCGCCGTCACCAGCGGAAAATGTAGTGAACTAAAGAATTACTTCT